>CAZDQC010000187.1:0-5095 GCA_964507245.1 uncultured Rhodospirillaceae bacterium | reverse complement strand
AGTTGCCCATAACCACGGACGTGACCCCGTGATAGCAGGAGCAACTACCTAAGCTGTCCCAAAATATTTGTGCATCCATATGAGTGTGGCCGTCGACAAAACCGGGGCTAACCACGTGGCCTTCTGCATCTACCATGTCGTCCGCCGGAGCGCTGATGCGCCCGATGGTGGCAATCCTGCCGTCCTTGACCCCGATGTCGCCGCGATAGCGCGCACCGCCGGAGCCATCGACAATCATTCCGTTCTTGATCACCAGATCAAAGCTCATCGTAACGTATCCTTATTTTGAATGTTCTTATGGTCAGTCTAAAGTGATCGCTGATAAATTTGAAATACCAAGGCAAGAATTTCTTTGCTTTCAGTCCGATAGCGGTAAATTTGTGCACCGCTCCTCAGGTGGGATCCAATCAGGGCGTAGTCTGGCATCGGGACGATTCAAAAACGAGCTGGGCCGTAAGGGCAGGATCAAGGTTCTGCCCGACTGGGTTCGGGCTCTAAACAATAGGATATCTTACAAATGGCGGTGAGCCTTTGGAACTCTGCAGCAACTATCTATAAAGATAGAATGGGATTAATCCACGCATATCGTTTTAAAGGCACCAATAATCTGAAATGGCGGACTGTACAGTGGAGTATTGCTGCCCCGAATGACTTGGGCAATCATTTGCCGGATATGGTTTATCCCGACGGTAGGTAGATAATAAATTGAGCGCCACCAGTTGGCCGGTTTTGTGCCGTGATGGTGCCGCCGTGCGCTTCGATGATCTGTCGGCAAATGGATAGGCCCAGGCCCGAATGTTGGCCGAACGCCTCGTCCGGAGGACGCTGGCTATAAAAACGTTGGAAAATTGCTTCTTCCTGACCGGGCGGGATACCGGGACCGTTATCTTCCACTGTCAGGCAGACTATTTCACCCTGACGGCTTAAGGACAGTTCGATACAGCCGCCAGGAGGTAGGAAAGATTTAGCGTTGCCAACCAAATTGTCAACTACTTGGCCAAGTCGGCTGGGCAGGCCGTGGATACGGATGGGGTCGCCGGGTTCAATATTGAGAACTAAACGGGGGTCGGGATCGCCGCCATCTCTTTGCCGCATGGCGAACAAAGTTTGTAGCAAGCTTGTCAAGTCTACGGGTTCCGTTTCTTCCCGCGCTAGCTCCGCATCGATACGCGATGCGTTAGAGATGTCGCTGATTAAACGGTCCATGCGCTGGATGTCCTGGGCGATCACTGTCATCAACCGCTTCTTCTGTTCCGCATCATCGGTACGAGACATGGTTTCCAGCGCGCTGCGCATCGAAGTAAGGGGGTTCTTGATTTCGTGCGCCACGTCCGCCGCGAACACCTCAATGGCATCCAGCCGACCATATAGGGCCTGGGTCATTTCGTGTAAGGCGCCGCTTAGATCTCCTATTTCGTCCCGGCGGTGGCTTAGGTCGGGGATTTCGGCACGACGGCCGCGCCAGCGGCGTACCCGGTCGGCTGCTTCAGCCAATCGGCGCACGGGTCCGGCAATGGTGCCTGCCAGAAAAAATGACACCAGCACTGTAACCGTCAGGGCGAGGGCCGCGGCCAGCAGGATCGGTAGACGGGCGTTGCGCACCCCTTCCTCGATCTCGGCGCTATCGATGGATAACAACAGAGCGCCGACAACCCGGTGTAATTGTTGCACTGGCACTGCGACGGTAAGGATCAGGGTTTCTTCCTTCAAGGTTCGGATAGCGCCTCCTATCTCGCCCTGCAGGGCTACCCGCAATTCCGGATAGTCTTCCAGGCCCCTGCCCAGTCGTTCCTGATAGAGGGGAAAGGCCGAATCACTGGGCAGACGCGGCACTAGCCAGTCATAAACCTTGTTGAAAATACGCATAACTTGGTCGGAGGGATCGACAGGTGGTAGATAGCGCAATTGTACCCGGCGGCCTGCGGCGACCAATTTCCGGCTGTCCGCTAATAGACTGCCATTCGGTAGATACAGGCGCGCCCGGGTTCGGGGGGTAGGTGCCACCAGCCGTCGGATAATATGGGCGGAGGGATTGCGTTCAAGACGGCGACGGTCTTCGGGGCCGGTCAGCGCGCTTTCCCCCAGGGCGCCAGCAATCATCTCTGCTTGGCTTTGCATGGCGGCGATCTTGGTGTTCAGCAGATCATCGCGGTATTGATCCAGATAAAAGATGCCAGCGACTAAAACACACAGTGCCAGCACATTGGGCGCCAGGATGCGCAATGTCAGGGAGGAAAACCACCGGCGATGTTCAGGCTCCGGCCTATTTATACCGGCCAATCGAATTTGCGAAAATTCCACCCGGTGCGGTCTGTTTTGGCCAAGGAGGGGAGCCATCATATTTCCCCGATGCCGTCACCTTGGGACGGGCTATTGTTCCTGAAAGCGATAACCCAAGCCGTACAGGGTTTCAATTCCGGCGAAATCTCGGTCGGCCGCCTTGAACTTCCGGCGCAGGCGCTTGATATGTGAATCGATCGTACGGTCATCCACATAGATATTGTCGCCATACGCCGCATCCATCAACTGATCACGGCTTTTCACATGACCCGTGTACTTGACTAGGGCTTGAAGCAGCAGAAATTCGGTCACCGTCAATTGCAATTGTCTACCGCGCCAGACACATTCGTGCCGGGTGGCGTCAAGGCGTAGGTCACCCCGAATCAATATTTCACCGTCGTCATCGGGACTAGTGGATCGGGCCGCTGTCTCGCTGCGGCGCAAAACGGTGCGGACGCGTTCGATCAACAAGCGCTGGGAAAAGGGTTTGCGGATATAGTCGTCCGCGCCCATCTTCAGGCCTAGCATCTCGTCGATTTCTTCGTCTTTTGAAGTCAGAAAAATTACTGGTAGAGAAGAAACTCGTCGAAGGCGGTTCAGCAATTCCATTCCATCCATACCCGGCATCTTGATATCTAACACGGCCAAATCCGGAGCTTTCTCTGTCATGGCAGCTAAGGCCGACTGTCCATCGGTATGAGTGGCAACCTTGTACCCCTCGGCCTCCAGCGCAATGGACACGGATGTCAGAATGTTCTTGTCATCATCGACTAGCGTAATGGTCTCCGCCATCGCAAAGCTCCCTTATCACTATCCATTATGTAGTCAATCGCTACCTTAACACCAGGGCGGGCCGTGAATGGGGTCAGAATGTGACTATTTCTGGGCAATTTCATAGGCGGTCTATGGGCCGTTTCGAAATAAATTGAAACCGCCATCCCAGCAGCACGGCCGCCAGGGTAACGCCGCAAAGGGTGCCCCACATCAATCCCGGCGTACCTAGATTCGTCCGTAGGGATAACCAGCCGGCCGCGGGCACCATGACCAATAGAAAGGCGCAAAGGTGCAGTACGGTTGGCACCCAGACATCGCCAGCACCTCGCAAGGCACCCATCAAAACACCTTGGGCGCCGTCGCAGACTAAAATTATGCTGCCGACAAGGAGGGTGGGCACGACAATTGTCAGTAGAGCTGGGTCGTCAGTAAAGATCCGTGCCAATGCGTTAGGAAACAGGTTGATAACAACCGCCATCATAGCCATGAACATGGTGATGGTAAAAAGGCCAGCCCAGCCAGAAAGGATCATTTGCCGTTGATCCCTGCGGCCAATAGCCATGCCTACATGCACTGCCGTGGCCGTACCTACGCCGATGGCCGCCATGAAGCAGAAGGCGATCATAGTCATGACGATCTGAAACGCGCCCGCGGCCTGCCCGCTGATGTGCCCTGCAAACAGGGTTAGGGAGGCGAAGGCGGCCGATTCTAAACCCTGCGCCAGGCCTAAGGGATAGCCTAGACTGCGTAATTTTTTGCCGATGTTTCGCCATTCAGTCAAACCGCCAGCTACGTTGAATTTGCGGGCGTCCTTCATACTCAAGATATAAATTACTGCTACCGCGGCGATCAGCCACCTTGAAATAGTAGTGGCCCATGCCGCGCCTTCGGCACCCAGGGTAATTTGGCCTTCAATCAGCAGCCAGTTAAGCCCTGCGTTTACTAAGTTGGCAGCGATAATGATTGCTAACCCTGGTCCTGGCCGGCTCAAGGATTCAAGGAATAATGTTGACGCAGTATATACCAGTTGACCAGGCAGCCCAAAATTCAGGATTGCCACGACACGGCCGGCTCCATTTGCCAGTCCCGTTTCAAATCCTATCTGGTCATAGAACCAAACGCCCGCTTGGGCCAGAACGGAAAAAAAACATCCCAGAACAACGGCATGTAGTACGGACACTCGCCAGATTAAACCGCATTCTGTATACGCCGCCGCGCCCACCGCCTGGGCGCTAAGGACTGCCGTGCCTATCAACATGCCCACACCGATCAGCATGCAGACCATATGAACCGCATGTGCCAAGCTGTAGAACGCTAATTCCGAGGTGGCAAAATGCCCGGTCATGGCGGTGTCGACCATCACTAGAACCAGCATGCCCAGGCGCGCCACCGACACGGGCGCTCCGAGCCTGACGATGGCGTAGACGCGGGATGTAAAATCCGTCAACAATTTTTGGCTGGGGTTTATGAGATTGACCCTATTCATTGTGAAATCGAAAACGTGATGAAGATTATCGAAATAGCTACGAAGCGGCGCTATACTAGCCTTTGACGGGAATAGCTAACGAACAATGTCATGACTGATTCTGCAAGCCTGGCCCGCCGATTGATACGGGCCCATGACACGGCTGTCCTGGCCACCAGCTTGCTTGATGACGGCCATCCCTACGCCTCTTTGGTTCTGGTAGCGGTGGATTACGATGTCGCACCAATTCTGTTACTCTCGGATTTGGCTGAACATAGCAAGAATATCGCAACCGACAGCCGTATTTCTCTGTTGTTTGACGGAACGCGTGGGCTCAACTCACCGATGACCGGGCCCCGACTTTCTGTTCAAGGCTTTGCCGCGCGCAATGACGACCCGCGCCTCCGCCAACGGTTTCTGGCCCGTCATGCTGACGCGGCAGGGTACGCGGATTTTTCTGATTTCTCGTTTTATCGTGTCGACGTGGAACGAGGTCACCTGATTGCCGGTTTTGGCCAAATCGAATGGATCGATGGATCAGACTTATTGTTCCGGCTGGCGAATGTTTTTGATATG
>CAZDQC010000186.1:2436-5145 GCA_964507245.1 uncultured Rhodospirillaceae bacterium | reverse complement strand
GGATCATATCGAAAAACTGGAAATTATCTATTTCGGATTTTTTTCAAAGTTTAATGCTGCGGTTTGGCTATGAAAAAATACCTTTAGATCAATGCCTTATCATGCCATTGTCAGGGTAAGCCTAGTGATGTGTACTACCAGAATTATTGACAGTTCTCAGCTTACGGGTGTCCAGTTGCCCAAGACGAATAGGCCGCTATAGAGCGGTTTGCGGTCGTGACCCTAGGCACTAATACAGCAAATGTGCTTTATGACCTTTTTGAAGTCGAAATTCGATTTCCATGAGGTGATAACTTTACGGCCTGTCAAAACTGTTTAGGCCGCAAATCCTTGCAGGCGCGCGGCCTCTGCGCGCACCCGTTCAGGGCTACCCAGATAGGCGCGATTGACGCCCAGACGCTTGAACCAATAATGCAGTCCCGTTAGGTCGGTAAATCCCATGCCGCCGTGCACTTCTGTAGCTGTGCGGGCGACGAAGCGTCCGACTTCGTCCATGTGGGATTTGGCAAAAGCGGCAGCGAGGGACAATTCTTTTGGGCTCTGGTCGATGATATAGGCCGCGTGCCAGACTAGGCCTCGGCAGGGTTGTAACTCCGCCGCCATTTCAGCGCACAAATGCTTGACTGCCTGGAACGAGGAAATAGTGCGCCCGAACTGTTTTCGATCAGCAGCATAATCCACCGACTGGCGCAGCATTTCCTCGCCTGCACCTAAACTATCGGCAGCGAGGCTGACTCGCCCCGCATCGATGATAGTTTGTAGGACATCACTACTATTGCGAAGTGGCTCAGCCGGAGTGTTCTCGAACCGTAATTCCATGACGGCTCGGGTCCGGTCGATGGTTTTCAGCGCTATCTTATTCAGGCCGCTCGCGTTTGCACGCAATATATGCAAGCCACCGGCATTGTCGGCAACCACATAACCTCCGGCTTCTGCGCCATCCAGCACGAACAAAGCCCGGCCGCTCAAGACACCATTGCCGGCTGTCACACCTGCATTTTCGCGGGCGCCGGCTGCAGCTTCCGAAACGGCTACGCCGACCCTAAGGGAGCCGTCAGCCATGGCCGGAAGCCATTCCCTCTTTTGGTTATCGTCGCCACCTAGACGGATGGCCAGAGGTGCCATCACAACGCCGCCGGCAAAAGGAACTGGCGCAGCCCGGCGCCCCAGTTCTTCCGAAACCACGGCAACCTCAAGTAGGGTCAGACCGCTACCGCCGAATTCTTCTGGGATCAAAAGTCCCGCCATACCCAGGCTGCAGAGTTCCGTCCAAATGTTCTCGTCCATCGGCGCGCTGAACTCGGCAGTCTTGCGTACGCTGTCCAGTTGGCAGACACGCTCCAATGTACCGCTAAAACTGTCGCGGATCAGTTCCTGTTCTTCGGATAGTCCAAAATTCAAGTCGGCCTCCTAAGCTTGCGCTACTTTAGGCTCGCGCGGCATGCCCAGGCCGCGCTCCGAAATGATGTTTTTCTGAATTTGCGCTGTGCCACCCCCGATAATCAGACCCAGGTCAAACATGAAATTCGCTTGCCAGGCGCCGCCGTCACGCAGCATGGGGCTTTCATCGTACAAGATGCCAATCTCGCCCAGGAGATCGACACCAAGACCGTCCAGTTGGTGGTTCAGCTCGCAGCCCAACAGTTTGATCACCATATCGCCCAACGGTCGCCCACCGCCTTTGTCGGCCTCGGAGGTCATACGCATTTCATGCAAGCGCATGGCTTGTACCCGCGCTTGTAGTTTGATGAAACGGTCACGGAACAAGGGGTTCTCCATCAACGGTTGGCCATCAAGACTTTCGTTCTGCAGCAGCCGTTTGACCCGCAGCAGGCTGTCAAGGGAGCGGTTGGCGTCTCCCAGCAGGCCCCGTTCATGTTTTAGTGTGGAATTGGCAACAGCCCAGCCTTCACCGCGGTTGCCCACAACATTGGATTTAGGCACCCGCACGTTGGTGAAGAATACTTCGTTGAAGGATGGTGTCCCCGTCATGGTTTGCAGAGGGCGTACCTCGATGCCGGGGGTGTCCATAGGAAAGACGATGTAGCTGATGCCTTCGTGTTTTGGCTTGTCCGGTTCCGTACGCACCAGGCAGAATATCATGTCAGCGATATGGGCGCCGGAGGTCCAGATTTTCTGGCCGTTGATGATAAAATCCTCTCCGTCCTCAATGGCGGAGGTCTGTAAGCTGGCAAGGTCGGAACCGGAGTTGGGCTCTGAATAGCCTTGACACCAGACAATTTCGCTACGGATCGTGGGCCGGATGTATCTTTCTTTCAATTCCTCTGAACCATGCTCCAGCACCGTTGGCACGAACATGGAAATACCCTGATTGCCCAGGCCTTGGATGACATTAGTGGCGAAGAATTCATCGGCGATTATGCGGTTCTTCAGGATATCCACGTCGGCGCCAAAGCCTCCATACTTTTTTGGCACCGTGCGGGAGGTGTAACCGTGATCCACTAAAAGGCCCTGCCAGATTTGAACTTTTTCGCGCAATTTGCGCGGCTCCATGCGGAAGGAGAAGGCGGATTCGCCAGGTGCCAGATGTTTGTATTCACTTAGAAAGGCGCGTACTTCCTCCCTGTAAACTTTATGTTCGGGTCGGTCATTCAAATCCATAGGCTTTTCCTCTCACACGCCTAGCGACTAACAAGTCATATTGTATCATTGCACTGGTCTTCCTTGCATGCACCATTCACCACAGGT
>CAZDQC010000186.1:0-2336 GCA_964507245.1 uncultured Rhodospirillaceae bacterium | reverse complement strand
TTCATGAAGGAACATATTTACCCGCGTGAATTAGAATATTGGGAATGGGTAGATAATCCGGCAAACCTGTGGAAATACCCGCCCTGGCATGCTGAGCTTAAGGAAAAAGCCAAGTCAGCCGGTATCTGGAACTGGTTCTTAAATAAGGATTATGAGGAATTCAGCCCGGGCCTGTCGAATTTGGAATTCGCTCCCATTATGGAAAAAATGGCCCGGGTCCCCTGGGCCCAGGAGATATTCAACTGCTCCGCACCAGACCGGGGCAATATGGAGGTACTTGCACGATTTGGCTCACCCGAGCAGCAGGATGAATGGCTGCGCCCTTTGATGGACGGTGAAATTCGCTCCGCTTTTTCAATGACGGAGCCTGCCGTCTCCTCCTCGGACGCGGGCAATCTGGAAACCACCATTGTCAAGGACGGCAACGAATACGTCATTAATGGCCGTAAATGGTTCACTTCCAATGCCTTCAATCCTCTGTGTAAGGTATTTGTCGTCATGGGCAAGACTGATCCGGATGCGCCGCGCCACCAGCAGTTCTCCATGATCCTGGTGCCCAAGAATACGGAAGGTGTCATTCTGGAGCGACCCGTCAGCGTGTTCGGCGGTGTGCATTCGCCTGGAGGCCATGCCCAGGTGCACTATGACAATGTACGCGTCCCCGCCGGCAATTTGATCCTGGGAGAAGGACGCGGTTTTGAAATTGCCCAGGGGCGTCTGGGACCGGGGCGTTTCCAATACGCCATGATGTTCGTGGGTATGGCCGACCGATGTCTAGAATTGATGTGTAGGCGGGTTGAGGACCGGGAAGCTTTTGGCGAAAGATTGTCTCAAAAGACCTCTATCCAACATGAAATCGCACGCAGCCGCTGCGAGATCGAGCAATGCCGAATGTTAGTCCTCGCCGCCGCCGACAAGATGGATAAATACGGCCCCAAGGAGGCACGGGATTATATTTCCATGGTGAAGATTATCGCCCCGCAAATGGCTCTCGACGTGGCCAATCGCGCCATTCAGGCCCACGGCGGCGCTGGCTTCACACAAGATACGCCGTTGGCGCATATCTACATGATGGCCCGGTTCTGCCAGGTCGCGGATGGTCCAGATGAGGTGCACATGTCGCAATTAGCTCGACGCACAATTCGAGATTTGTACTAAGCCGTGCCAGTGCAGGACAATTCATACGTGCCGGACTGGTTTCAGCGCGCTATTGATCGGCCGACCCAGTCTCGGTTTGTCGAGGTGGAAGGGTGTAACGTCCACTATTTGACATGGTCTGAAATCGCCCACCGGAAGCCTGGTCTTCTATTCATTCACGGCGGAGGGGCACATGCCAACTGGTGGCGATTTATTGCACCTTTTTTTGCTGATGCTTACCAGGTAGCGGCTATTGATCTGTCTGGAATGGGCGATAGCGGTGTGAGGCTAGAATATTTGCCAGAATTATGGGCTCTAGAAATTGGTTCGGTAATTTCTGATGCGGGCTTTCCAGGGGGAGCCGTTGTCGTAGGGCATAGTTTTGGTGGTCTGATGGCCATGAAGTATGGTGCGGAACACGGCGACGGCCTTGCGGGTGCAGTGATTGTGGATTCGCCCGTGCAGGATCCCGAGGATGAACCCATCCCGAAACCACCCGGGGCAACTGGTACAGGCCCAAAAATACACCCCGATAGGCGAACGGCTGAAAAGCGGTTTCGTCTGATGCCTCCGCAACCGTGCGAAAATTCCTACATTACTGATTTCATCGCCCGTACATCGGTCAAGGCCGAGGACGGCGGCTGGACCTGGAAGTTCGATCATAAAGTTATGGGTTCGCGCCGGTTTGGCGAACCCTATAATGCGGAACTTCAGGCACTAAAATGCCGCGCAGCATTAATCTACGGTGAAAACAGCGCCATCGTTTCCTCGCGCACGGTCGCCTATATGTCATCTCTCATGGGGCCATTAGCGCCAGTTGTGGAAATCCCTGAAGCGTACCATCATGTCATGTTGGATCAGCCCTTAGCCTTTGTCGCTGCCCTGCGCGCGATCTTGGATGCTTGGGCAAGGAATCCTATCTGATTATTGGCACCGACAATTCACATAAATGGTATTGATATCGATGCCTAGGTTCTAGCAAGGGTCCAACGAGTCTGGTTAGGGGTTGGGCGAATTTCAGGCAGTTTTGTCTACAAATTGACATGGTGCTGCAGGTTGCTAGTCTGAATTTAACCAGACTAGCAACTGCATTGTATTTGGAGAGTGACCATGACTACCGTGAATTGCTTTGGCGATGACAAAAAATATGATTTCAATGCTCTTGTGGAGGGTTTGAACCGTTATCTGCGTCTGAAGGC
>CAZDQC010000185.1:0-5203 GCA_964507245.1 uncultured Rhodospirillaceae bacterium | reverse complement strand
TCGGGGTTGATCGAGAGGTCATGTTCATAAAAGGCAGTGGTTGGGACCTCGCGACGATGCAAGCGCCAGGACTGCCTGCCGTTTGGTTAGAGCCGTTGCGCCAATTGCAAGTTTTGAAGGTCCTGGATGATCTCAGCATGGCCGACTTACTACGCAGTAATCTGCTCAATAGCCGTGCCCCGAACCCTTCTGTCGAAACCTTGTTACATGCCTTTGTGCCCCATCGTGTGGTGGATCATACCCATGCGAGCGCCGTTTTGGCGCTGTCTGACCAGCCGGACGGAGACGAAATTTGTGGTGAGATCTTCGCCGGCAAGGCAGCTATTGTCCCGTATGCCATGTCCGGTCTTCGATTAGCCAAGAAGGTGGCCGAAATATCGTTGGCGCATGCGGATGTGCGAGGCTTGATCCTTTCGAAACATGGATTGGTCTGCTACGGCGATACGGCCCAAGCGTCCTATGAAACGATGATTGAGCTGGTGAATGTGGCGGAGACTTTTTTGAATTGGGGTAGGCCAAAGAACTTCCCATCTATCGAATTACCTTCAGTGGCGCCATCGATCGGCAAGATTGCGCCTAGTATTCGGGGCGCCATAGCCCGCGTCGATAAAGCCACGAGCGGAAGTTATCGCCGGGTCCTATTGGAGCATCGCGGGGGCAAAGATGTTTTGAAATTTGTCAATGGGCAAGACCTGAAACGTTACGCCCAAGCGGGTGTTGTCACGCCGGACCATGCTATTCGCACTAAGGGATGGCCCCTCATTTTCCCCCCCATCGTGAATGCAAAGGCCATTTCGGATGCTGTGCGAAACTACGCCGAGGACTACGCTACTTATTACCTCCGACACGCCCGATCTGACACGACGATGCTCGATCCTCTCCCAAAAGTAATTTTGATGCCGGGCGTGGGCCTGTTTGCTGCGGGACGCACGGCAACAGAAGTGTCCGTGGTTGCAGATATTGCCGAAAAGGCGATAGCTATCATAGGCGCCGCTGAATCCTACGGCCGGTTCGAAAGTATATCGGAAGAAGAGCTATTCGCGATCGAATACTGGTCTCTTGAACAAGCAAAACTTCAGACCCCACAGGAACCGTCCTTTGCCGGCCAAGTAGCGGTAATAACTGGCGGCGCCGGCGCTATCGGTGCGGCTACTGCGCGAGCTTTTTATGACGAAGGCGCCGCGATAGTCTTGCTGGACCTTGATGTCGTCCTGGCTAAGGAGATTGCTGCCGATATGGGTGGCATAGGTCTAGAATGCGACGTCACCGATTTTGCTAGTGTCACCGCCATATTTGACACAATTTGTAAAACCTACGGCGGTATCGATATTTTGGTCTCCAACGCTGGCGCCGCCTGGCAAGGCAAAATCGGGGAAGTGGATGATTCCGTCCTGCGCCAGAGCTTTGATTTGAATTTTTTCGGCCATCAGAATGTTGCCAAAGCAACGGTTGCCATCATGACGGCCCAAGGAACAGGTGGTTCGCTCCTATTCAACGCATCGAAACAGGCGGTGAATCCCGGTCCCAATTTTGGCCCTTACGGCTTACCTAAGGCGGCCACTCTGTCTCTGATGCGCCAGTATGCAGTAGATTATGGTGACCAAGGCATTCGTGCAAATGGCGTGAATGCCGATCGAGTCCGTAGTGGCCTTTTGACTGATAAAATGGTGGCGGCCCGCTCTGAGGCACGAGGATTGAGCGAGGTAGACTATATGGTGGGCAATCTGCTACGCCAGGAAGTCAAGGCAGAGGATGTCGCCCAGGCCTTTGTTAATTTGGCAAAATCGGATCGGACTACGGGCGCCATATTGACTGTCGACGGTGGAAATATCGCGGCTGCCTTGCGTTAGCCTACATGGCTAACTTGTATCTCGTCTAGACGAGACTGAATAGCGGCAGTCTCCGGTATACCATCTTGGGCGCCAGGCTTTATACAGACTAGTCCGCCAGCTACGGTACCCCAGGCCATGCATTCGTCCAACGTGAATTGGCGAGACATAGCAGCAACAAAGGCACCCACAAAGGCGTCGCCGGCACCGACGGTGTCTATTGCGCGAACGGGCAACGCATTGACCTGCAACCGCTTCTCCTTTGAAAAAGCCAGAGCGCCTTCGCTGCCCAATGTCAATACAACCGTGATATCATATCGATCTTGAATTTGCGCGCAGACAGAAGCTAGTTCCTCGCAAGGCAAATCCAGGCTGTCGGCAAGCATTTGAGCTTCTATTTCATTGATAATCAGGACATCCAGTTGGCTGAGAAACTGCGGAGGGATTGGCTGAAATGGAGCTGCATTGAGGATGCATTTAGCATTGTTTGTCTTAGCAAAATCAATACCTCTCCAGACTTCTACCAATGGGATTTCCATCTGCTGCAGAACAAAATCGCTTGCTTTGGGCTTCAATTGGTCTGCGGTCGTTTCTAGGTTGGCACCTGAAGAAACAACAATTTGATTTTCACCCGACGCATCGACCGAGATCGTGGCACAAGCCGTGGGTCGGGTGCGTTCAATGATGTTGGAAAGATCAACGCCAGCCAGCTCTAAATTAGTCAAGGCGCGTTGTCCAAAGCTGTCATCCCCAACTGATGCCACGAAAGAAACGTCCCCTCCAGCACGGGCAGCAGCCAAGGCTTGATTTGCGCCTTTACCGCCGGGCAGCATTACGTAATCTGCGGTAAGAATAGTTTCACCGGGGCGTGGCAAACGGGGAACCAATTGAACAATATCCAAGGCAATAGATCCAAAGACAATTATCAACGGTTCCAGTCCTTTGACAGTCGGCACAATTGAAACAACTCGTGTCCGAACGTGATAAGTATAAATAGGCTAGAGCGGAAGCTATGACTTTCACGTACGTGCGTTGACTTTCGATTAGCTCGAACAACCAGCGTACGATGATCGAATAAGCCTAAACAAATATAGTCATTAATTGTTTGGCCGAAATATTGCAGTGACCGTTGCAAATAAGGGCTTGCCATCCCAACGATACTCCTAATTTCTTCCAATAAGGCGATAACAATTTAAACTAAACCTGCACGCTTTCCAGCAACAGTAGTTAATTTTTTAACATCGTTTTCAGACCCTACCAAGCCGTTATGAAAGGTATAGAAATTATGGATCCGCCTAGAAAACGGTTGCTTGTCAAGGGATATCTAGGGCACTAGCATCCCTCAAAATTCGGCATTAAAAATAAAAAGGTCTGATATGGAATTGGCGTTTGGCGATGAAGATTTGGCATTCCGGGAAGAGGTTCGCACCTTTATCAGGGATAACTTGCCCAATGATATCGCTGAATCGGTTAGTCGCGGCCGTGGTCTCACTAAGCAAGACATTCAGCGCTGGCAGCGTATTTTATATGATCAAGGGTGGGCTGCACCGGCCTGGCCTGAAGAGTTTGGCGGCCCAGGGTGGAATGCCACGCAGCGCTACATATTTGACGAAGTCGTGGCGGAATTTGACACACCGGAGATAGTTCCCTTCGGCTTGCTTATGGTTGGTCCATTAATTTACACTTTTGGTAGTCAGGCTCAAAAGGATCGATTTCTACCAAAAATTTTGACTGGAGAAGAGTGGTGGTGCCAGGGTTATTCCGAACCTGGTTCCGGTTCTGATTTAGCGTCGCTTCAAACGAAGGCAGAACGTGACGGTAGTCATTATGTGGTCAATGGCACCAAGACATGGAATTCGTTAGCGCATATGGCTGATTGGGTGTTCTGTCTAGTGCGCACCTCAAACAAAGGTAAACAGCAGGAAGGCATTTCGTTCCTGCTTATTGACATGAATACGCCGGGTATTGAGCCAAAGCCCATCATCTCCATTGATGGCGCTCATCATCTTAATATGACCTATTACACAGACGTTCGGGTACCAGTCGACAACCGTATTGGCGAAGAAAACAAGGGTTGGACTTACGCCAAGTTTCTATTGGGTCATGAACGTAATTCTATCGCAGAGGTAGGACTGTCCAAACAAAGGCTGCGGCGATTAAAGGAAATCGCAGCTGAAGAACAGATTGGTGGCGGCACGCTGGCCAAAGACAGCACCTTTTCCGGTAAAATTGCGGATGCGGAGATCTCCCTTACAGCCTTGGAATATCTTAACTTGCGGTTCTTGGCAGAAGAGGCAGCCGGGCGACCCATTGGGCCGGAAGTCTCAATGCTAAAAATCAAGGGTACCGAGTTACGACAAAAATTGACGGAGCTAACCGTCGAGGCCCTCGGATATTACGCAATACCATTTGAACCTGAGCAATTGACAGACGGTTGGAATGAACCACCGATTGGTCCTGACTATGCGGCTGCGCAGATGCCGCAATACTTGTATAGCCGGGCCGCCACTATTTACGGTGGTAGTAACGAAATTCAACGTAATATTATCTCCAAGATGGTGCTTGGCCTGTAATTTACCCGATTATAAGAGATTAGATCATGGACATACAATTCTGTGCAGAAGAATTAGCTTTCCGTGATGAGGTCCGAATATTCATAAGGGACAACCTACCTAATGATCTAGCGGAGAAGGTCAGAAGGGGTTTGCACTTGGGCAAAGCCGATTATGTTTATTGGCAAAAAAAGCTGAACGAGCAGGGGTGGTTTGCGCCCCATTGGCCCAAAGAATTAGGCGGCACGGAATGGTCTGGAGCACAGCACTATATTTTCCAAAATGAACAGGTTGCAGGGGATTGCCCTTCGGTCATTCCTTTCGGGGTCCGCATGGTTGCGCCGGTAATATTTACCTACGGGACTGACGAGCAAAAAAAACTGTTCTTACCCGGAATCATGGATAGTTCAATCTGGTGGTGTCAGGGTTATTCAGAGCCAAGTTCAGGTTCCGATCTCGCATCTCTCCAGACTAATGCTGAACGCAACGGTGGCCATTATATTGTCAATGGCGCTAAGACTTGGACAACCCTTGCGCAATATGCCGATTGGATTTTTTGCCTTGTTCGCACTTCTGATAAAGGTAAACCTCAGGAAGGCATTTCTTTTCTGCTGATCGACATGAAAAGCCCCGGAATCGAGGTCACGCCAATCATTACCATCGATGGCGGCCACGAGGTTAATAGTGTGTTCTTCACGGACGTGAAGGTGCCCGTGGAGAACCTAATAGGTGAAGAAAACCAGGGGTGGACTTATGCAAAATTTCTTTTACTTTTTGAGCGTTCAAGCAGCTTGACGGGTGGTCTCAAACAGCAATTACAGC
>CAZDQC010000184.1:0-5212 GCA_964507245.1 uncultured Rhodospirillaceae bacterium | reverse complement strand
TGCACCGCATCGGCGATGCGGTCGCAAGCCGCAACATACAGGCCGCAGTCTACGACGCTCTGCGCCTCTGTCACGTTATGTAGGGCGCGGGTCTCGACTTCATTCATCAGGCCAGCCGTTAATGCAACTCGCCCGCAAAGGCTTTCTGGAGGATGGACTGCTTGAGTTCGGTGACATCGGTGAGTTTTTGTTGGTAAGCGGTTCGGAGTTGTTGAGTTTGTAGGCTCAGTCTCTCTATACCCTTAGTAAATTCTTTTCGTACATCCTGTGGAGGAAATGGAATTAGCAAATCCTTCAATTTTGAAGAGGAAACATTCGGGAAAGTAGAGCCAATTCCCAATTTATGTATTGCATCCCTGTTAAAACTAATAAATCGGTATATCCACTTTTTGTCGTCCTGAATATTAGGCTGTATTGCTGCTACGCCGCGCCCTATGCAAGCATTGTGTCCCGCAATATTCATTCGCCCAGTGGTTGACCCTCTAACACACAAAATAAGGTCCCCCTTTTCCGCCATTTTAGTTGGCTCAGTGGTAAATTTTGTGTCCAATGTCTCACTGAACGGATCAAGACCGCCAAATTCATCTGGTCCATTGATAAGCGGCACACCGCGATAATCCGCGTTATATGATGCGCCGGGTGGGCTTTGCCCCATGATAATTGTTGCCACTTGTTGAAGCGTAGCCTCCACCCACCCCTCTCCCTTCTCGGTAAAGACAAAGTTCAGGTAGCTCTCGAACAACTCCTTGGCATTGGCGAGGTTCTTTTCTGCATTGGCTTTGGCAGTGGCGATGCCGTCGAAGGCTTCATCGAGAATGGCGACGATGCGCCGCTGTTCGGGAAGCTGCGGGAGGAGAAGGGAGAATGGAGAAATATCGCTACGATTAAAACCATCCTGAGCGCCGCGAGCCGATGTCGCCAGAAGCGGCTTCTGAAACAACGGGGACGTCAAATAATAATAAAAGAAATCTCTGTTGATGCGGCAGAGGTCTGGACAGGTCTTTATCAACGCAACGTTATATGCACCTTTTTTCCCTCTATGAATTTGCCCGACCGAAGCACCATACCGAGCGATCATTATGTCATCTTCATTACATGTCTTATTCTTTGGGGTATCTCGTACGTAAACAGTTTTATCGTCTGACTTGAAATCCCGTATTTGAAGAAGGCGGATGTACCCGTCTTGAGGAGAGCTAACAAACTGCGATTTCGGAGGTTGCGTACCCCCCTCAAAACTACAAACGTCACCAAGTTTTGCTGATTGCCACCCCATCTTCACAGTAGCCCCCTGATGCTCTGCAATATCTCCGCACTCTCCGCATCCAACGCCGCCATTTCGTCCATTATCTCTTCGGGATCACGCAGGGGAGCTTCTTCGGGTTCGTTGGGATTCTTCACGGACAGATCAAAGGTATCGGGATCAACGTCCGCAATGTCCACCGACCATGATTTCTCGCTCTCGGAGAAGGTTTTCTGTAGTTCGACGAACTCGACCAGATCGTCGTCATTCAGAGGTTTGGTTTTGCCAAGCTTGCGGCCCGGATCGAACTTATAGAACCAGACCTTCTTGGTGGGCGTTCCCTTGTCGAAGAACAAGACGACTGTTTTCACCCCCGCACCCTGAAAGGTGCCGCCGGGCATGTCGAGAACAGTGTGGAGATTGCAGGTCCCCAGAAATTCCTTGCGCAGGCTCACAGCGGCATTGTCCAAGTTTGATAGGAAGGTATTCTTGATGACGATACCGCCACGCCCGCCGGCCTTTAGGTACTTGATAAAATGCTGCAGGAACAGGAAGGCCGTCTCTCCAGTCCTAATGGGAAAGTTCTGCTGAACCTGTTGGCGTTCCTTGCCCCCAAATGGCGGATTTGCCAGCACAACGTCGAAGCAGTCCTTGTCCTGGATATCGGCGATATTCTCTTCCAGTGAATTTGTGCGGACAATATTCGGGGCTTCGATTCCATGCAGGATCATGTTCATAGTGGCAATGACGTAGGCGAGGCTCTTCTTCTCCTTGCCATAGAAGGTTCGCTCTTGCAGGAGATCGAGTTCGTTCGTGGAAAGGTCAGCGCCGTCACGCATGTAGTCATTGGCCTCACACAGAAAACCTGCTGAGCCCACGGCACCGTCGTATATGGTGTTGCCGATCTCAGGTTTTACAACTCTGATCATGGCCCTGATCAGCGGGCGGGGAGTATAATACTCACCGCCATTGCGCCCGGCATTGCCCATCCTCTTTATCTTGACTTCGTACAATTCCGAGAGTTCGTGCTTGTCCTGCTGTGATTTGAAGTGGAGGTCGTCGATCTGCTCCAAGGCGTCACGCAAGCTGTGACCGCTCTGGAATTTGCTTTTTATTTCCGTGAATATTGCGCCGATCTTGTATTCGATTGTGTCTGCGCTTTCGGCCCGTTGCCTAAAGCCTGCCAGATACGGAAATAGCTCATCGTTCACATACTCAATGAGGTCAACGCCGGTAAGGGCGTTGTTGTGGTCGAAGTCTCCGTCGGCAGTCCTTGGCGCCGCCCATTTTGACCATCTGTGTTCTGTAGCAATGATCGTTTTATGGGTTTTGCCCCGTAGCTCGGCTTCCAGAGCCTTCTCTTGCTCCAAATCGTCGAGGTATTTCAAGAACAGCATCCATGAGGTCTGCTCAGTGTAGTCGAGTTCCGTGGTACAGCCCGCCTCTTTCCAAAGGATGTCGTCTATGCGCTTGAATGTTGCTTCGAAAGCCAAAGGCAAATCCTCACGACAATATAAAATGACAGCTTAGGCCTAAGCTTAACATCAAGACGGCCTTACCCTAAGCCCTAAGCCCTACGCTCGCCACAGGAGTATCTTCGCGACGGTATGTCGCAGACGTCGCCTTAGCAATCTGACGGGTGCACTAAAACAAAGAAATTCGATCGACAAACTAAATAACTTAGAATCAAATACGTTCCGTCAAACACTCACACTATTGCTAATAATGTTAGGCCAAAAGCAATTGATCACAAGACGACCGACCCGTGAGTTGTGGGGCTGGGTTTAGTCAATCCGTGACGAAACGCACTGCATTTTGGTCAATTTTTTGCCTATTGTCTTTGAGTGTCGCGCCGGTAACGAGCGATGCCAACGTCTTGGAAATCAAATATAATGGTTTTACCGTTTGGTTGGATTGTGACAACAGGGGAGCAACCCAATTTTACTACAATGCCGCTGCTGATAGCGGATCTCATAAACGTAACCCCAGGTTTTTCATCGACCCTGACATTCCCAAGCATTGCCAACAGACCGCGACATCGTCTTACAAGCGTCCAAGGGGTGAAACGAAATATGACCGGGGACATTTAGTTCCTGCAAACCATTTCGATGGCTCAAAGCAGTCGATCAATCAAACTAACTTCATGTCAAATATTTTGCCACAAGCGGCAAACATGAACCGAGGCGCCTGGCTGCAGACGGAAGAAATCGTCGAGTGCTACCGGGATATTGAACCTCTGGATATCTGGGGCGGAGTTATATGGGGCGACAATGACGAAGACGATCACTTCGTCAAAAGTCATGGAGTTAAAACGCCTGATGCCTTTTGGAAAGTCATTGTTAGAGGAGTTCGTGGAATTGCTTGGATCATCCCGAATACACCTGATGCCAAGCGCCAGAATCTGGATAAATATCTGGTCAGCATAGAGGAGATTGAAGCAATAGCCGGGCTTAACTTTGATATTCCGGCAGATCAAAAATCAAAGCCGCACTCAAGTTCCTGGCCCATCCCAAAGGGATGCGATAAAGGGTAATTAATTTTCTGGCCTGGCTAACCTCGTGGCCTCCGGGACTGGAACGTCTATTTTACCAATACCTTTCGGCGCGCCTTCGCAGTGGGATTTGGTGACCTTAGAAGCCGGAACCCTGGGTAGCTAGCACCGTAGATTCTTATACCAAGACCTTTGCCTCTCAGCCCACGGTGCGCGATTCGGGGGGTCAGAAGCGCGGATCTTCTGGGTAGGGGAAATTGTCAGGTGTCAGGCCAAGCTGCGCTGGCGGGATGGGGATGTTGGTTTGTGGGAGAATCTAAGGAACTAATTCGTTCCTAAATGGTTATTTCGCCGCGCTAACAACGATTTCCACCAACGTATCTGCAGTGCCCAACGTTGCCCCAACACAAGCTCGGGCCGGACGTTCCAAATTACCGAGCCACGCTATCCACGCTTCGTTCATGCCCGGTTTATCACCCATATCCGTGAGATATATTGTAGCCATCAACAGTTTCGATTTATCAGTCCCGTATGTGGCGAGGCGGTTGTCAATCTTTGCCAAAATCTGTTCCGTTTGTCCCTTGGCATCAAGCGACATATCATCGGCGGTCAGACCGCAAACATTCACGACACCGTTGTAAACCGTGGCTTGGCTGAGAATCTCTCCTGAATCCAAATGTTCAACTGTCATTTAGTTCTCTCCCTGAGTCATTATTTCATGATGTGTCTTTTCCTGCTAACCCAATAACAGCGCCTTAACTCTAAAAATTTTCAGCGTGAGAGACAATCCACCATATCACTCCTGCGCTAGCGGGATGGGGTTGTTGGTTTGTGGGAGAGCCTGACTGGCTAGGCGACAAAATTGGGTTAATGGTTGACGTTAGTTCAGGACGTTAGGCCAGTTCTTGTCGGCGGCGGTAATATATTTGACCTGATTGTCGACCCATTTCCTTTGTATGCCTTTAGAATAGTTTAGATACAGTTTGCCACGCACAATATGCCAGGCTTCTGGATCAATTTCGGCCGCGCTACCCTTGGCCACGCCATAAGCACAATATCCGCCATATTGCGGCGCAAATTTCTCAGGCTCTGCAGCGAACCTATCTCGGTTTTCAGCTGACTCGAAATACCACTTGGCGCCTTTCCATTCGGTAGTGAAATTGCTTACGCCTTTAACCGGTTTGCCTGCGGTGTGATAGGCTACTGGATCATACCCAGCAATAGCCCCCTGCCAATTTGAATAAATTACGTCAGCCGCCAACACAGGTACGGTAAAAATTAGCACTGTCGCAAAGGCCACGGCGGTCAAAATATCAATCATAGATTTCACATTCATGGGATTTTCCTTTCGTCTAATGTTTCGCAGACGTCGCCCTGGCAGTGGTCATCAATATTACTGCGGCACGACTGGCACTGGTAGTGGCCATGAACAAACACGCGGGGCACTCTCGCGCCACAGCGAGGGCAGGGGTCGGTGGCCT
>CAZDQC010000183.1:0-5381 GCA_964507245.1 uncultured Rhodospirillaceae bacterium | reverse complement strand
GTTGAAGCCGGAGACGTCGAGGACGAAGCCTTGATACGTGCCATTGCCGGTGCTGCCGCCCAATCTATTTATCAGGCTGGCTTGTTGCTAGCCGCCGAAGATGAAAATGATGAGCACCAGATTTTCGCCTTAAAATATAAGCTTTTTGAATTAGGACGTTGGCCCATCGGCGTTGTGGGTAATAGCTTTCACATCTTTTAGATATCTCTGGAGTCCGTCATGGATTTTGCGATTACCCCGCCACCTCAGGCATTTGTTCCTGTTATAGACGGCGATCCTTTTCCTGTACGCCGCATTTATTGTGTGGGCCGAAATTATGCAGCCCACGCCCGTGAGATGGGTCATGACCCGGACCGAGAGCCCCCATTCTTTTTCATGAAACCGGCAGATGCCTTAACTGAAGATGGAAGTACCATTCCCTATCCACCTGCTACGGCGGACCTGCACCACGAGATAGAGTTGGTGGTCGCTCTAGACAAAGGCGGCGCAAACATACCAGAAGAGAAAGCTTTGGAATGCGTCTTTGGCTATACCGTGGGGCTTGATATGACGCGGCGCGACCTGCAGGGCGATGCTAAGGAAAGAGGTCGGCCTTGGGATACTGGCAAGGGGTTTGATCATTCCGCACCAATTGGTGCACTGCGCACGGCGACTAGCATCGGCCATCCCACTAATGCCCGCATCTCGCTATCCGTTAATGGTGCCAACCGCCAAGACGGCAATATCAATCAGATGATCTGGAGTGTGTCTGAAACCATTGCCTATTTGTCTGGTCTATTCGAATTACAGGCTGGCGACATTATTTTCACAGGCACGCCTCACGGAGTCGCCGCTGTGGTACCAGGAGACCGGCTGGAATGTTGTATTGAGGGCATCGCCACATTGACTATCACTTACAAATCTTAGGGTCTGGCAATCGTGAAAATCTCCATTGCAACATGGAATATAAATTCGGTGAGGGCGCACATCGAAACCCTTCAACAGTTTCTCGTAGACCGCCAACCCGATGTCCTGTGCCTACAGGAAATCAAGGTCACCAACGAATCTTTTCCCCTAGAATTGTTTACAGCCCAGGGATATGAGCATCATGCCTTGCACGGCCAAAAGGCCTATCACGGTGTGGCTACTTTTTCGAAGAAATCAGTTCCACTTGAGAAAATTACACGCAGGGACTGGTGCGGCATTGAACAGGCTCGTCATGTCTATTGCTCCTTGCCGGGGGGAGTGGAGCTCCACAATTTCTATGTGCCGGCGGGAGGTGACAAGCCAGATGTTCAGATCAACGACAAATTTAAACATAAATTGGATTTCATGACCGAGGTTTCCGCTTGGTTCAAACGGCGCAAGAGAAGGAAAAATCGCTTTATCCTTGTTGGCGATCTAAACGTCGCTCCCTTGGAAACAGATGTCTGGAACCACAAACAGTTGCTGCGCGTCATTAGCCACACACCGATCGAAGTTGAACACTTGGATACGTGGTATTCTTCCCACGACTGGGTCGACGTGATCCGCCATTTCATACCCGAGACTGAGAATATCTATACGTGGTGGAGTTACCGATCACCTGATTGGGAGGCAGCCGACAAAGGCCGGCGATTGGATCATATCTGGGTCACGCCTGCCTTACGCGATGGTCTTCGCAACGTAGAGATATTCAAAAAAGCCCGTGGTTATAAGCTGGCTTCCGACCATGCACCGGTCATTGCTGAATTGTCGATATGAGATACATCTGATAGCACGGAGCATGACCGTCATGTTATTTCAAGATTTTACTAATTCAAATAAACCGATCATAGCCATCAATAATGTCAGGCAGCCACCTCACCCCTGATGGCGAAGCACAAACGCAAAGTCTATAACGCCTGACCTCGGATCAGCCTTGGCAAATCACCGGCCGTGGCGGCAGCTTGACGTTCAAAGTATCTTTTTGCTGGTCCAACCCTATTTACCAGCCCAAGTCCCAAAACTCTGGCCAGGCGTACTGGCGCAATATCGTTAGAGAACAACCGAACCAGTCCGTCGGTCATTACCAATATCTTCAAGGCGTCAAAACGCCGCCACCGTTGATAACGCCGCAGTCCCTCGCCACCACCCAGATCCAGACC
Source organism: uncultured Rhodospirillaceae bacterium (assembly GCA_964507245.1). Lineage (GTDB taxonomy): Bacteria > Pseudomonadota > Alphaproteobacteria. Next base: position 3,276 of record CAZDQC010000183.1, on the reverse strand, counting down.
TAATCTGGCGCAATCAGTCAACACCTCAGCTAACGCCGCAACGTCACGCAGACCCAGGTTCAGTCCTTGTCCAGCCACAGGATGCATACCGTGTGCCGCATCGCCAATCAAAACCAGCCGGTCTTCGAAGTAGCGTTCAGCGTTCTGCAGTCCTAATGTATAACTCCAACGCGGTGCATCACACCAAATCCGACCCCAATGTTCACCCGCTCGCTCCATCAACGCTGCATCGAACGCCTCTTCATCCAGCGCGAGAAGAGCCGGAACATCCCGGCTACGTTCCGTCCAGATCAAAGCGGAGCGGTTACCTTGCATGGGTAATAGAGCGAAAGGCCCGGAACGAAGAAATAATTCCGAGGCAATGCCACCGTGACTGAAGTCATGACTGACGGTTGTAACAATCGCGGTCTGATCGTATTTCCAAGTCAGGCACCTAATACCGGCGGCTTCCCGCAAGGGAGAGTCCCGCCCGTCTGCGGCGACTATAAGAGCTGCCTCAATCGTCCGGCCGTCGGCAAGCCTGGCCCGGGCTCTGTTTTGACCCCGATCAACATTCACCAAATCCGCAGGGGCAATTAATTGGATTCCGTCAGCGAGTGACAAGGCCCGATACAATGCCTGTCGAATGAACCTGTTTTCGACTGTAAATCCGAATGGCCGATCGCCTACTTCCCTATGGTCAAAGTGCAGGAACAACGGCGCGCCGTTATCTGCGACGCGTATTTCGGTGATTGGTTCCGCGTGATCTGCCATATAATCCCAAACGCCAATTTGTCCAAACATCATGGCAGAACCATACGAAATTGTGGAAACGCGGCCATCATGGGTCATTGTCGTCAGAGCATCTGTTTCCTGCCGCTCAACCACCACTGACCGAAATCCCGCACTCGATAGGGCTAGTCCCTGGGCAAGTCCGATCAAGCCACCCCCGGCGATTAGGACATCCGTTTGAATATCAACCATGTCGTCAATGTCGCGCCATGTAGTAGCGTTGTCCAGCACACTTTGGCGGGATAGATTACGATCATGAACAAAAAGGCATGGCATCAGATGACGGCTCTGGAATTGGGCGCCGCCATTCAAAAACAATCGGTCGATCCGGTTGATTTAGCTGAATATTTTCTGGACCGCATAGCCGCTAAGGACCCAAGGCATCGAATATATATCCGTGCCACGGCGGACCGAGCTCGGGCGGAGGCGCATGCGGCATCGGCCCGAGCTAAGGCTGGGCTGCGTCAAAGTCCTCTGGACGGCGTACCCATGTCATGGAAAGACCTAACGGACACAGCCGGAACAGAAACAACATTCGGGTCTGCGTTATTACAGGACCGCGTGCCGGACCGGGATGCCCTGTTGCTACGACGGGCAACCTTGGCAGGCATGGTCTGTTTAGGGAAGACGACGTTGTCAGAATTTGCCTATTCCGGACTTGGCATCAATCCAATTATGGGCACTCCTGCAAACGGTGCCGATGAGGAAAAAGAACGAGTGCCGGGTGGTTCCTCCTCTGGCGCCGCAGTCTCTGTCACCAATGGCCTAGCAGCCGCTGGAATTGGTAGTGATACCGGCGGTTCGGTCCGCATCCCAGCTGCCTTGAATGGCATCGTCGGACTAAAGACCACCATCGGGCTGTTGCCCCTTGACGGCATTCTTGCGCTCTCTCCAACGTTTGATACCGTCGGCCCCCTGACCAGAGACATCGCTGACGCAAATGCCATTTTTTCAATTCTAAATGAATCTCGCCCGTTCGATTTAACAGGGACCAGTCTACATGGGGTCCGTCTATTGAAACCCACCGACATTATGTTTGATGATCTTGAACCCGCAGTCTCTAACGCCATTGGCAAAGCTCTGGATAAAATAAGCGATGTTGGTGCGGAGATCGTTGAAAGGCCTGTACCGGAATTTGCGGAGGCATTTGAACTCGTGGCAAGGCACGGCAATATTATTTCGGCCGAGGCCAGTGCATTATGGAGAGAGTTAGTGGATCAGCGAGGGGACGAAATGTATTGGGGGATAAGGTCCCGATTTGACCTGGCAAAAAATTTAACGGCAATAGATGCCGAATCCGCACACATCGGTTTGAAAAAAATTGCCGCACAATTCCGGACGCGAGTAGCTGGCTATGCCGCCGTGGTACACCCCACATGTCCTCGTGTAGCACCACCCATTGCCGATCTACAGGACGACCCAACCGCATACGACGATGCCAACTTGGCCATGACCCGCAATACACGCCTGGGCAACATCATGGAAACCTGCGGCATCACAGTGCCTTGCCAGACTGATGATCAATTACCCGTAGGCCTCTCCTTCATGGCCTTGGGCAATCGAGAAGGCATGGTGTTACGGCTGGGTCGGGCGGCAGAGGATGCTTTGATCTAATGCGTTCGATCACGGCCCGTGATAATAGCTTGTTGCGGGGGCAAAGCATGAGCTAGTCCGCGCTCATCGATGCGATCAAGCGAGGCTTTCTTTTGCCCAGGATCAACGAGTTCGGAACCCGCATTTATAGTCAAATTCTGAAGTAAGTCCTCCGAGGTCGCGTAATTTTCCTTGATGCGCCTGAGAGCCGTAATTGGATCATCACCATCGTCAACCCGCAGATCGCACCGGTCAAGACCGTCGTCATAAGTGACCCTGAGGGCAGCGGATCGCAAGGGAAAATAGATCTCACCACTCGCGTTCTGGCCTGCTTCTAAAGCCAGCAAAATACGCTCCGATAAAGGAGCAACCTTCGTGGTTTCGAAACCGTCCCGCATAGCCTCTGCTGCATGCTCGTTACCCAGAATATTGCCTAGTGCTAAACAGTTTCTCCCGGCGGAGTGATCGAAAACGGAATAGATTTTCTCGCCATGATAGACGGAGAAATTTCCATGCCAGTCAAGGGCACCAAGCTGGCGCCAGTCGAGCTCCGCCCCGCTGTCCACTACCGCCTGCAGGGCTTCTTTTGTGTCACCGCCTCCCTTCAGAATGGTCAGGCCGCCGTCGCCCAGTCGCGGGTCGGTACGGTGTTGAGATAGAAAGGCGCCCTGGGGCCGTGGGCCAAACGAATGTACCGGCCCCTACAGCCATGTTCGAGGTGCAAATGGACCCGCCAACAGCGCTGGTCTCAGTACAATAGCCAATTATGGAAAAGGTCACTGACGCGTTTCCGTCATGCCGGCACAAAGATATCCTCGGCCTGCGGCTCCTTGATCTGGGGCTGATCAATGGGCATTTTGAATGAGGTATCACGCTGCAAGGTGGGCATGACCTCGGAAGCAAACAGCCGCA
>CAZDQC010000182.1:0-5451 GCA_964507245.1 uncultured Rhodospirillaceae bacterium | reverse complement strand
GTTGCAACACCAATGTACCACCATGGGATAACAGGGTGAAAAGTGCATTGACGCAGCCGAAGGACCAGAACAGAGAGATGCCAAACCACAGCCGATCATCCGGGGTCAGGTGCATGCGCTCACCGATCTCCCACATATTGTCGACTAGGCCACCGTGCTCCAGGGGCACACCCTTCGGTCGGGCGGTAGAGCCAGATGTGTAGAGGATGCAGGCGACATCGTCTTCTCTGGCGGTTCCCCAAACTCCAGGTTCAATTTCACCCTTCAAGTCGGCAAAGGCGAAGACGTCCGCTGGGATGCGGTCTCCCAAAGCAATCACTTGCTTCAGGTTGGGTAACCCAATGGCATGCATCTCATCCAGTTCCGATAAAACATTCCGATCCTTGAACCTGTCCGCTAGGATCAGGGTGGTCACATCGGCGTGATTCAATTGATAGGCCTGTTCGCTAGGGGTTAGCCAGGTATTGAGCGCCACAGCCTCGGCGCCCAGGCCCAGAATGGCGAAATAGCTTGATAGCCATTCTGCTCGGTTGCCCATCAGGATTGCCACCCGGTGGCCAGGGCGGACGCCTAAGTCACACAGCCCGGCGGCGACGGATTGGGCTTCTGCTTGCAATCGTGCATAGGTCCAACGCTGTCTGCCATCAATGACACATTCATGATTTGGCTGCTGCGCCGCTAGTTCCTGTAGCAGCGCTGGTGCTGTGCGGGCAGCGGGTTTGTCCATTATCCTCTGCTGACCTTGTAGCCGGCGGTTTCACGGTCCCAGGCGTTGGCGGACAGGCCGCGGTCGCGCAGTTTGTTTTTTTGAATTTTAGCCGTGGGCGTGGTGGGAATTTCTTCCACAAAATCAATAAAGCGGGGTACGGCGAAATAGGGCATGCGGGGGACGGCGTAATCCAGCAGTGATTCGGGTGCGGGGCGCTCCGCATCCTCCTCGAGGATGATGCATATTAACACTTCATCCTCGCCCCCCAACTCTGCCTTTACGGCGACAGCGGCGCACTCTTTCACCGCCTCATGGTCCAAGAACACGGCCTCCACTTCAAATGATGAGATATTTTCACCGCGCCTTCGGATCGTATCCTTGATGCGGTCGATGTACCAAAGATAGCCACGGTCATCCATGCGGCCCGCATCGCCAGTGTGAAACCAAAAATTGCGCCAGGTATCCACCGTGCGTTCGGGCATGTCATTGTAGCCGGCCATAAAACAGTACGGTTCCTTCGGCCTCACCAGAATTTCCCCCACTTCGTTGCGGGGAAGTTCCTCATCCGTCTCCGGATCAGCTACGATGACCTCGAAATATTTATCCCACACCTTGCCGGAACAACCGGCTTCATCGGGAGCATCCAGAGGCCGGACCACGGGTAAATTGCACTCTGTCATGCCGAAGAGTTCGTTGAACTTGGGGATGGCGAAGCGTGTTCGCAGGTTTTCTAGTGTCTCGTTCGTTACCGGCACGGCGGAGACGATGCGTAGCTCGTTGTCCGTATCCGTGTTCTTGGCCGGTTGGCGCAGGACAAAATCATTCATCACACCCAACAAGTTCGTCACCGTACATTTGTGTTCGCGGATGTCGTCGATCCAGGATGTGGCACGGAATTGCTTAGCCAATACGGCGCTTCCCCCGGCGATCAAAGTCGCAAAGAACTGCATCATGATGGCCTGAGCATGAAACAGAGGCATACAAATGTAATAATGATCATTCACCGTTAGCCCCAGGTGCGTTTCCATGCAATGGCCGAAAAGGTACAAGTGCCCGTGGGGCATTAAAGCGCCCTTGGATGGTCCCGTGGTGCCGGAGGTGAACATGATCATGCCAATATCGCGATATGTCACCTTGGATGGGATGTCATCCGGCGCGCCACTCAAGATCTCGTCAAAATTTCTTACCTCGATGCGTTTGAAATCGGGCAAATTATCAGCGTCATAGACGTCGCCCGGCACATAGACCACGGCCATGTCGACGACATCGTCTTCAATATCGGCGAGCCAGGGCAAAAATTCGGGCTCGAATACCCCCACGCGGGCCCGGGTATTGGTCAAGACATGGGTCAGGAAGGTGCCTTTGAGGGCGGTGTTTATGCCGACTAGTACACCGCCAATTCGACTGAGTCCGAACCAGGACCACAAATATTCCAGCCGATTGTTTAACATTACCGCCACATTATCGCCGAACGCGATGCCGATGCCGGAATAGCCGTTGCCTACCCGGTTGCCCATCGCGTGCGCCTCGGCGTAGGTATGCATATGCCCTTTTTCGAACTGGATAAACGGCTTTCCCCCTCGCGTCCGCGCCTGCTCCGCCAGCACTTTGCCTACGACCCAGCCCGATTTGTCCGTTGTCATCACCCCATACTCCCGTCTTCAAACCGCCCAGGTTTTGATAGCGCGGCAACCGACGGAAGGCAAATCGACGCAACGCTCAATAACCCTACGTTTGGCGCTGAACAGCGCCATACAAGATGAATTATCCAAATTTTGATTTGAGTTAACCCAAGACAAAATAGACAAGGTCGCATTAAACAGTCTTGCAAATATTGCCAGCACTCCTCCGAAGAAGATATGGCAAGCATAGAATTTTTTTGGCAATCTTGTATGTGCCTTCAAAACAGGAACATGCTTCAGGATTGTTGTATCAATGGCCAAGACTGCGAGATAGCAGAGAGATGGATTCAGCGTTTGTAACATCCAATAATAGGCTTTCATATAAACAAAAAACAGATGGTTACAATTCGTTAGCTAATCGAGAATCTTCAAGCTAGCCTAAAATTTGTGTCAAAAAGATTTCCTATGAACTATATGTCGAAAATTCATGCCCGGTATTTTGTTATGCCAATTTGGTGAAATAGCGACGGAGCGATAATTGCAAATACAGTTCCTGACCGTAATTTTGCTTAGCACATCTCTTGCACTAACCGGTTGTGCGAACTCATGCTTAATTATTTAGCTCCTCCTCTCTTTTCCACACTATTAACCTCCTCTTGAAACTGCTAGTTTCCGGCCCCGTCTTGGCATTCTCGGCACCCCTGTGAAGGAACTGTAGCCATTCATGCATTTTATTCTAACCAAACCACTCAAGGCACGCAGGCGGCTGCTGCGCGAGCTTTTTGGCGGGCTGCAGAGGTTCAGGGAAAGGATACGAAAATCCAGGAAAATGGCGACTGGTGCCAAGCTATGATTGCTCGAAAAATCAACGTTTTATGCGCCCTATAGTCGTGTGCCGCCATTGGCGCTGTTTGGGATCAGGATCTTATTTATAAGTAGGAGCAAGATGCAGCAACTTAGCCACTTCATTCATGGAGAGCATGTCAACGGAGCCAGCGGTCGTTTTAGCCCTGTCTACAACGCCTCCACTGGGAAGCAGATTTCCGAACTGCCTTTGGCCACGGCCGAGGAGGTGAAAGTCACCATCAAATCTTCCCTCGAGGCCTTCCCCGAATGGGCCATGACGTCTCCCTCTAATCGGGCGCGGGTTATGTTCCGGTTTAAGGAATTGCTTGAAAAAAATATGGACGAGTTGTCCGAAACCGTGTCGATCGAGCATGGAAAAGTGAAGTCGGACGCTGCGGGATCCATCACCCGGGGTTTGGAGGTGGTAGAATTTGCTTGCGGCATCCCACAGCTGTTGAAAGGCGAATATTCTGGCAACGTGGCAGGGGGCATCGATCTCTATTCCATCCGTCAACCCCTGGGTGTGGTAGCCGGCATCACGCCATTTAATTTTCCTGCTATGGTACCTATGTGGATGTTCCCGGTGGCCATCGCCTGCGGCAACTGCTTTATACTTAAGCCGTCGGAAAAAGACCCATCCCTACCGCTGCGTCTGGGCGAATTAATGATAGAGGCAGGGGCACCACCGGGGATATTGAATGTAGTCAATGGCGACAAGTTGGCTGTGGATGCTCTGATCGAGGATGTTGATGTGAAGGCTATTAGCTTCGTTGGCTCCACGCCCATTGCCAACTATGTCTACGAACGCTCTGCTCACTTTGGCAAACGTGTACAGGCTATGGGCGGTGCCAAGAACCACCTGATCGTCATGCCTGATGCGGACATGGAACAAGCCACCGATGCTCTGATCGGTGCTGGTTATGGCTCGGCCGGGGAACGTTGCATGGCTGTCTCTGTAGCCGTGCCTGTCGGCCAGGGGACAGCTGATGAACTGATTGCTCGTTTGAAACCGCGCGTCGAAGCTTTGAAGATTGGACCATCTTTGGACCCGGATTCGGAGATGGGGCCGTTGGTCTCGGCCGAGCACTTGGCAAAAGTCCGCGGTTATGTGGATCTGGGTATACGGGAAGGTGCTGATTTGGTAGTGGACGGACGTGACTTCAAGGCCCAGGGCTACGAGAGTGGCTTCTTCTTGGGTGGTTGTTTGTTTGACAATGTCACGGATGACATGCGCATTTACAAGGAAGAAATCTTCGGACCTGTTTTGTCTGTTGTCCGTGCGCCGAACTTCGACGAGGCATTGCGCCTACCTACCGAGCATGAATTAGGCAATGGCGTTGCCATCTTCACTAAGGATGGAGATGCCGCTCGCGAATTTACGGATCGGGTGGAGGTGGGTATGGTGGGGGTCAACGTACCAATCCCTGTGCCCATGTCCTTTTATAGTTTCGGTGGTTGGAAACGATCTGCCTTTGGCGATATGAATCAGCATGGCCCGGATGGCGTGCGCTTCTACACGCGGACTAAGACCGTAACCTCTCGCTGGCCCGCAGGTATCCGCACCGGGGCTGAATTCGCCATGCCGACCCCCAACTAGAACTGATTAGGATCAGGGCCAAGTGGAGGATACTGGACCCTTAGCCCGTTATCGCTCCCTGTTGAAATCCGGCGTGATCAGCCCTGATCTGGCCCAAGAACAGGCCGTAGAAAAACTGCAGGTATTGCACCTTCGCTTGGCAAAATATGATCCCGGGCGAGGTCAAGGCTGGGCCCAGCGCCTGTTCGCCGGCAGCCAAAAGGAACCGGTGCCAGAGGGGCTATACATTTTTGGTGATGTGGGGCGAGGCAAATCCATGCTGATGGATTTATTCTATGACACCTCGCCAATCGAAAAAAAGCGCCGGGTACATTTTCATGAGTTTATGAGCGAAACACATGCACGCATCGACACCTTTCGCAAGACCCCCGCAAAGGAAAGGCAGGGCGATGACCCTCTGCCGCCTATCGCCGAGGATATCGCGGATGCTACGTCGTTATTGTGCTTCGATGAATTTGAGGTTCGCGATATCGCCGACGCCATGATCCTGGGCCGCCTGTTTGGCCGCTTGTTCGAACTGGGCGTGGTGGTCGTTTCCACCTCCAACCGGGCACCGGGCGATCTTTACAAGGGTGGTTTAAACCGGCAATTGTTTCTGCCCTTTATAGAAGACCTAAAGGAACGCCTTGATATACTGTGTCTGGAGGGCTCGAAGGACTACCGCCAAGCTCGCATGC
>CAZDQC010000181.1:2806-5489 GCA_964507245.1 uncultured Rhodospirillaceae bacterium | reverse complement strand
GGAAATGCGGAGGCTGTAGCCCTTGGCTTGCCAGAAGATGGAGACTGGGATTTTATTGTACTAGTACAATATCCGAACCGAGCAGCCTTCATCGATATGATGACCTCTCCAGAATATGAAGAGTGTAATATTCACCGCCTCAATGGTTTGGAGCGGCACACAATTATCGCTGTCGACGAACAGTTTAGCCGTTTTAATTAAGAGATTACTGTGGTGTCAAATAACCACTTAATTCCGTAGATCTCGGAAATCAGTCATAACAGGACAGATCCGGACGGCGAAGGCCTGATTGGCGTAACACAGCATACTTCGGACGAGGAGCCTTTGCCGGCCGATCACCGTTATAGAAAAGCCCGAAGATCCGCATCACACCACACATCGCAAGCATTTTGGTGTTAAAATAGCTGCGCTAACCCTGCCCGACGATTCGGTGGAGCGTAGCAAATAACGGGCGCCACTTGATCTAATGACTCACGAAACCAACGCCGAGACCAATCGCGAGATTGCCAATAGACAGAAGAACCGGGGATTGTCGAGAGCGCTCAGACAACGCTGTTCTGATGCAGGCGGGTGATCTCATCTTCACTGATCTGCAACACGTCCCGCAATACATCGTCAGTATGTTCGCCCAGTTCCGGCGGTCGGGTGATTTCAGCCGGTGACTTTGACAGTTTGATCGGACAGCCGACGGTCTGATAGGTGCCGCGCCGCCCATATTCTAAATCGACAATCATCTCGCGCGCTTTCAGGTGCGGATCGGCCAACACCTCACCGGTATCTTGACAGGCCCCGCATGGAACTCCTGCTCCGCCCATGGCTCGCATCACTTCGTGCTTATCCCTCTTGCTAGTCCAAGCGGCAACGATGGCATCCAGGGCTTCGCGGTTCTCCCAGCGTGCCTCAAGGGTTGCGAAGCGGTCATCCTCTGCCAATTCTGGTAGATCAATCACTTCTAGGAACGCTAACCACATCTGTGGTTGGGCAAAGATATAGACATAGTCATTGGCCCCACCTGGTTGGCAAGGATAGGTGGTGCCCGGGACGTTGCGGCCTAGCTGATTCCCCTGGCGCGGCATGGCGTGACCAGCTCGCTGATGATCACGCAGGCTAACCCGGCATAGATTGACCACCGCGTCCTGCATAGATACTTCAACGTGCTGGCCCAAGCCGTCTTCGTGGCGCTGTTGCAGTGCCGCCAAAATTCCGATTGCCAAGTGCATGCCCGTGCCAGAGTCGCCGATCGAGGGCCACACATAGGTAGGTGGACCATCGGGGAAGCCGGTCACACTCATCGCGCCGCCCATGGCCTGAGCGATCGGCTCGAAACTCTTGAATTTGCTGTAAGGTCCGAAGGTGCCAAAGCCCTTGATGGTGGCATAAATCAGTCCGGAATTGATCTCTTTCAGGGTCTCATAGCCCAGACCCATGCGGTCCAGGGCGCCGGGCGAAAAATTTTCCACCAGCACATCCGATTCTGCAACTAGCTGCTTGAACAAACGTTTGCCATCATCCGTTTTTAAGTTCAGGGTCAGGCTACGTTTGCTTGCGTTTAGAACCAGAAAGAATAGGCTGTCGCCATGCTCGTCGGCCATGTTGCGCCTTGCTGCATCGCCATCTTTAGGCTCTTCCAGCTTGATGACATCGGCGCCCAGAAAAGCCAGGATTTGAGTGCAAGCTGGACCCGCCTGATTATGCGTCATGTCGATGATCCGTAAGCCGCCCAGCGATCTTTCCATACAATTTCTCCTTGCCGAATGTCTAAACCTCTGCCAAGCCTAGCCCGTCTTCCATGCTCTGGCAAAGTAAGTCCGACGCCTCAAAAACTACTCAACTATTAGCCCCTAGCACCTAAACTATACAACGACCGAAAATTGTTGGGTCTGAAGGTGGTGTAGTAGTGCTTAGGGTTTAGGCACCAATCTACGCAACTGCTCAAGTTGGTTAGGATCGTCGAAGGGGCAAATCAACAATACATCGTCGATGCCGCTATCGGCGATGTTTTCCAAACGTTCACGCGCCTCGTCCGGATCGCAAACGAGATTAATTCTTGCCCGCTCGATCAATGGGTGGGTCACGGGTTGTGGTCGAAGGTCAGTGAAGACATTAGCAAGAATGACACGATTTCCACCAGCAGCGCGGAATTTAACGGCGCCCTCCGCCACCTCACCAAGTGAGCTATATATGCCTGAAGCTAACCAACCCCGACATTGCTTAGCAGCGTATTGGATCCAGCGTGTGCTATGCCAGGCGCCCAAAAACACCGGAGGGCCTTTCTCATGGCCTGGCCATGGCGTCACGGCCGGCCCAAATACCGCATCTCCGCGCCAGGTGCGCTGCATCACCTCTAAATTTTCCTGCAAAATCTTGAAACGGCGAGCATAATCCGCTTGCACTGCGAGAAAATCAGCCTCGGTAGATCCGGCCCCAACTCCCAGAACTAAGCGTCCTTCGGCTAACACATCCAACGACATTACCCGCTGTGCCAGCTCTACTGGATGGCGCAATGGCACCTGCAGGACGCATGTCCCAAGTTCGATTTGGCGGGTAACCGGGGCTACTGCCGCCAGCAACAACAGCGGATCAAGGCTTGCGGCACCTCGGCCCATAGAATCCGTGATCCAGAGGCCTGCAAAATCCAAACCTTCGACCAGGCGCCCGAACTCCTGCAAACGTGCCGCTACCG
>CAZDQC010000181.1:0-2706 GCA_964507245.1 uncultured Rhodospirillaceae bacterium | reverse complement strand
ATGAACCCAATAGTGAACTGGGTATCGAAGACAAAGTTGAACAGATAGCCGCCAACGAAAATTAGCGGCCAGAGAAAAATCCTGCGCAATAATCGGAACGGCCTCAATAGGAGGTGAATCATTCGGGTACCCCAAAACCTGTTGTTCAAGACCGATCACAATGCGAATCACTTCGAAAAGCACATCCGCGTATAGTTACCTTGATATGATCTTGTGATCATTGCAACGGTCCAGATGGCTCCAAAAATGTGCGTTTTCGGTGGTCGCAGAAATTGCTTTGGCGATTACTTTCACGAGCACAGTGCTCAGGTTGACTGGGTCGGTTCGCCTTGTGGTTAAGAGCGAAAATCGCTGTCCTGGGACATTACTATCGAAGAATTCTGAAGCCGGACATCCTCCTTTTTTGGAAGGCACGAAACTTTATTTATGATAACAAGGTGCAATCTAAAAATTTAGTTGGATTGGGGCGAGGTTTGCAGGTGACCCGATTAATGCAGAAACTTGCCATCGAAGATGTTTTCAATTCTCCTAGACCCCTTACTTCGCGGGTGACGGCGAGATCTGGCATGTCCGAAGAAGGTCCCAAGCAGCAGAAAGCAGAGTATACGAGGGTTGGCTGACAGTACTGAGGTATTGAAAGAATTTTGGGTTACGAGACCAAAGGTGGACAAATCGGTAAGGAAGAGATCGCGAGTTGGGTGGATAACGACCAGGGCGTGATCGACCGAAAAATCTACGCAGATCCGGATATTTATCAACTGGAACTGCGGCGCATATTTGCGCGGGCCTGGAACTTCATGTGCCACGGCTCGCATATTCCTGCGATAGGCGATTATTTCGTTACCTATATCGGCGAAGATCAAGTCATCGTCGTCCGCGACGAAGCAGGGACGGTCCAGGTCCTGTTGAATAGCTGCGCGCATCGGGGCAATGCATTGTGCCGGGCGGAGGTGGGCAATACCAAATCTTTCCTGTGCACATATCACGGTTGGAACTACGGTCTAGATGGTCGCTTGTTGGCAGTTCCCGGCATGAGCCATTTCTATAGCGACAGGCTCGATGTCGAGAAGTGGAGTCTAGCGAAAGCCGCGAAAGTTGAGAACTACAAGGGTTTCTATTTTGCCACTATGGATCCCGAAGCGCCGTCGCTCTACGATTATCTCGGAGAGGTTGGACGCATCGGCATGGATCAGCTGAGTGTTCATGGTGAGCTTGTCGCCGTTGACGGGGTGCAAAAAAATATCATCGACTGCAATTGGAAGATCGCCGTCGACAACCTATTCGATTGGTACCACGTCAACATTAGCCACCGTTCAGCCACCAAAGTCGGCTTCGTCAATGCTAGCGTCATGCAGCCGATGCAGCAGATGGTGATGCTGGGCGAGTACGGACATGGAATTGGTGGACCCATGGTCTCAGAAGAACAGCAGGCAGAACTCGATAAGCTGAGTGACGAAGAACGCGCCGCACTCGACCTTTTGAGCTTTGAAGAGCGCGCTAAACTGGCGCCACGAATTTCGGAACGCCGCCCCATCAGACCGAAAGAGATGAAAGAGACCATGGGCCCGGTTGGCGTGCGTGCGGTGGGGCATCCTAACATCTTTCCGAACTTATGGATCGCCACACGCGGACTCCAACTCTCCCTACGCTTACCGAGGGGGCCGTTCCAAACGGAAATCTGGTGGTTCACATTCCTGCCCAAGAACTTCAGCGATGAACAGAAACGGATGATGATGAAGTTCATGACCCATTCCTTTGGCCCGGCTGGGTTGTTGGAGCAGGACGACGGCGAGAACTGGAGCCATAGCACCCATGCATCTAGCGGTGTAGTAAGCGGTCGCCGTCCGCACAATCTGCAGATGGCGATGGGTCAGGACGAAGTGCTAATTGATCCCTCTGGCCAAAAACGCATCGAAACCAAGGTAAACGAACACGCCCAACGCTGGACATACCGCTGCTGGGCGGAATGGATGCAGGCGGAGACGTGGAAAGAATTGAAAAGGACAAGATCGCCTGCTCCGATGGGGAGGATTTAGCGATGTCACCGGCAACCGGGGCCGGCCGAATTTCACCAACTTCCCAAGCATCGGCCGAACGGATGGCGTTGCAGTTCGAAGTGGAGCAGTTCCTCTATTACGAAGCAGCTTTGCTTGATGACCGCAAGTACCCCGAGTGGCTTGACCTGATTGCCGACGATATCCACTACTGGATGCCCGTTCGCCGTACTGTGACCCTGGACAACTTGGACAAGGAATTTACCGCGATTGGCGGCATGGCCTATTTTGATGACGACAAAAACGATCTCAGGATGCGGATTGAAAAACTGCAGACCGGATCATCCTGGTCGGAAGACCCTCCGTCGCGGACCCGGCATTTCGTGTCCAATGTCCGAATCATCGACGTCGACGGCGATGAAATCGCTGTCGAGCTCGCCTTCCATATTTACAGGTCGCGGCTGAACAGCAAGACCGACAACTGGATTGGGAAACGACAAGACCGCTTACGCCGGGCTGGCACAGGTTTCCAAATCTGCCAGCGGCATATATTTCTCGACCAGACTGTCATTCGTTCCACTAACCTTAGCAACTTGTTCTAGCCCGCGACCTGCGGAATAAAGGATATCTGACGATGCGGCTAGCGGAGCAAGTGGTACTGGTCACTGGTGGCGGCAGTGGTCTCGGACGTGCGATCGTCGATCAATGCATC
>CAZDQC010000180.1:0-5547 GCA_964507245.1 uncultured Rhodospirillaceae bacterium | reverse complement strand
ATCAATTGCTGTTCGTGACAAATTAATGATCTATTGAGGCAACAAATTGTCTGTTAGCGAGAAGTATTCACGCACTGTGCTTTATGGTTGTCAACTGCGTGGCTTGAGAGGCGTTAGATTTAGGCATTCCTGACATGCCGTGGTAAAGCGAAAGCACATAAATTAGGTATGCTGTTGTCAGGAAGGCGCCAAAGAGCCGGCCGATTGGTTTACCTCGAGAGACGAAAGGCGTTAACAGGATCACCGCCGCTAGCATGACCCAGACATCGTAATTGAAGATTTGTTCGGGGATCGGCAATGTCCGCACCAGCGACGTAATACCCATGATGCCCAGGATGTTGAATAAGTTGGATCCGATGACATTGCCGATAGCCACGTCGCCATGACGGCGGATGGCCGCTACTATAGAGGTTGCTAATTCTGGCAACGAAGTCCCCAGGGCAATCAGCGACAAGCCGATAGTCGCTTTGGACACGCCGGCTGCAACGGCGATCTCGATACTGCCCTCAATCAAAAGATGTGCGCCTACAACAAGGCCAGCGATACCAGTAACAATGCAACCCAGGGTCAAAAAAAGATGCGTTGCAGAACCGCGTTTGACCTCATTTTTGTTTAACCATCGGCAAAACCAGGGCAAAACTGAATCGGGTCCAGAAGAGACGATCTCAATACTGTCGTCATCTTTCTGGCCTGAGTAATATGACCATGTGAGATACCCACAAAGTAGCAATATCATTATGGTGCCCTGCCAAATCAACAATTGTCCGCTCCAGCAAAGAGCCACGAAACCCAAAGTAACCGCGAACAAAATGGCAAAATCGTAGCGTTTTGAAATTTCGAAGCAGGCAATGGGAACAATGAGGGCGGAAAACCCGAGGACCAATAGGATATTGGCAATATTGGATCCGACGACATTACCAATGGCGATTTCGGGAGCGCCGCTAATGGCAGCGTCAAGGCTAACCACTAACTCAGGCGACGAAGTGCCAAAGGCGACGACTGTCAGTCCTATAACAAGCGGTGGTACCGACAGCCGCTGCGCCAACGCGACGGCACCACGGACCAGAAAGTCTCCGCCAATCAAGAGAAAAACCAAACCACCGGTAACCATTAGATACGTCATGTCTCGACTTCACCGCTGGCTACCTAAAGTGGGGCCTGGACGCGGCCCCGCACCGCGCAAGTCATATATATATATGACCTGCGCTAGTTTGAAGAGGTGATTCTGTATTGTCGGCGCTGATAGGCCGCCGACAAACCACCTAATCAGCGCTAAAATAATGGTTATATGGACAAACCAGACGACCTTCGTTATGTCCAGACGGTCCCAAATCGTATTTTTGTTACACGGAAAAAGATATGAAACTAGCCGTAATCGATGGCTTGGCCGAGATAGCCGGTGATTATGATCTGTTTATATTCGACCTATGGGGTGTGGTGCACAACGGTGTCTCCACTTACCCGGGCGCCGCTGACTGCATGACTCATCTGCGCCAGCGCGGTGCGCGTGTTGTTCTATTATCCAACGCGCCCCGGCCTAGCGAATCCGTTGCAACACATTTGGAGGAATTGGGTGTACAGACAGAGTTGTATGACTGGTTACTGACGTCCGGTGAAGCGACAGCCAACGCGATTGAGTTGCGGGATCCGCAACCGGCGTTTTTTCATCTTGGACCCGAGCGCAGCCGGCCAACGCTAGAGGCATGCGGCGGTCGGGAAGTATCCATAGGGGATGCTGAAATTATTCTTTGCACCGGCCTATTCGATGACGAGACAGAGCAGGCGGAAGATTATGGCGAATTGCTTCGAGGTCCTGCCGACCAGAGGCTGCCCATGATTTGCGCAAACCCTGATATCGTGGTGATGCGTGGTGACAAAATGATCCAATGCGCCGGCGCAGTTGCAGCTTTTTATGAGGAATTGGGCGGGAAGGTGCAGCGATTCGGTAAGCCCTTCCCAGAAATCTACGACCGCCTGTTTGCCGAAATGTCGGATATTTCTAGAAATCGCGCAGTGATGGTTGGTGATGGCTTAGCGACGGATGTACGGGGTGCCCGATGGGCGGGTATAGATGCCATCTGGATTGCTGGAGGTATTCACGCGGTTGAGTTAGGCCTGACCCGCAACGGCCAATTTGATCCGCGAACGGCGCAGAAGGTTGCCGAGACGGCAGGGGAATGGCCCCGTGCTGTTATGCCGTGGCTGCGGTGGTGATCATCGCGATAATTTGTGGGACAGAGCGTCAAGGTCGTTCTCGTAGGCTGATTTTTGGCGATCGGCAGGGAGAAGAACGATATCATTCAAATGCCCCTCGAACAGTGCTAATCCGTCCAAGGTGCCGAATAGATGGTAAATATGAGGTCCGCTCGGCCGCTAGCCTCGCTCGAGGGGCATTTGAATGATATTTGAGGTAACCAGTTGCCAGCGTGGGCTTAAGTCCTAATAATCCGCGTTATGCGTATCATCCGCCATATATCTTCATTTCCTCAAAACCTAAAGGGCGGTGCGGTGGCCATCGGCAATTTCGATGGTATTCACCGGGGCCATCAAGCATTGATAAGACAATGCCGTATCTTGGCCGACCAAGTTGGTGGCTCAACACTGGCTTTGACATTCGAGCCGCATCCCAGGAATTTATTTCAGCCGGATGCCCCGCCCTTTCGGCTGACGCCATTTCGCAGTAAGGCAAGGTTATTGGCCGGTTTGGGCGTTGATTGCCTGATTAGTCTGCGTTTCAATAAACAGGCCAGTCTGCAGTCCGCAGACGATTTTGTCCGGGACGTCTTGGCCACAGGTCTAAGGCCGCGTCATGTGGTTGTTGGATACGATTTTGTCTTTGGTCATCGACGTGGCGGTAACGTGGCACTTTTGCGGAAAGCTAGTGAAAGGCTGGGCTTTGAGGTTTCCGTTTTGGAACCGGTGACACATGACGACGATGTTTGCTCTTCTACCATCATACGTGTCGATCTAGAAACCGGTCGCTGCCGCCGTGCAGCAGAACTACTGGGTCATTGGTGGGAAGTGGAGGGTCGTGTGCGAGGTGGCGACCGACGGGGTCGGCAACTGGGCTTCCCTACTGCAAACTTTCATTTGAGTGACACCGCCTTGCGCCCTGCTTTAGGCGTCTATGCCATTCGGCTCGGGCTGCAAGAGGGTGGCAAAACATTATGGTATCCGGGCGTGGCTAATCTTGGTCAGCGTCCCACCTTTGACGGCAAAGGCATTATCTTGGAAGCCCATATTTTTGACTTCGACCAGGATATATACGGTCGCGAAGGCCGGATCGCCTTCGTAGAACATCTGCGGCCAGAGCGAAAATTTGATGGACTGGGTGCCATCAAGGCCCAGATTGCTCTGGATTGTGACCGAGCCCGCGAGGTCCTGGCCGACACAGACAATGCTCCTGACCGTTTCGCTTGACTGATTCGATATACCGAGTTGGCGCCTATATGATATTGTCTGTCCATAACAAGAAATTTTTGGAAACATCATGAGCATTGCCGCTGTCACATTGGACGACAAATACGAACAGGAAGAAGGCCGGGTTTTTATCACCGGCATGCAGGCCCTGGTACGCCTACCGATGCTGCAACGTCAGCGGGACGTAGCGGCAGGGTTGAATACTGCCGGCTTCATCTCCGGCTATCGTGGTTCGCCCCTGGGCGGATATGATGCCGCCCTCTGGCAGGCTTCTCGCTTCCTTTCTCGTAGTCATATTAAATTCCAGCCCGGCCTGAATGAGGATCTGGCCGTGACAGCGGTTTGGGGTTCGCAGCAGGTGAATTTGTGGCCGGGTGGAAAATATGACGGCGTTTTTGGAATTTGGTACGGCAAGGGCCCAGGTGTCGACCGCAGCGGTGATGCTATCAAGCATTTGAACTACGACGGCACCGCTAAATACGGTGGTGTGCTGTTGATTGCCGGTGACGATCACGGCGCTAAGTCTTCCACGCTGCCGCATCAAAGTGAATCAGCTTTCATTGCTTCCGGCGTGCCTGTGTTCCACCCCGCCGGCGTACAGGAATATCTTGACCTTGGCCTTCATGGTTTTGCCATGTCACGTTTCTCTGGCTGCGCCGTGGGCTTCAAAGCGGTTGGGGAAACTGTGGAAAGCTCCGCCACGGTTTCTATCGATCCAAATGGCGTCGAAATTGCCAAGAGTATTGATTTTGAAATGCCGGAAGGCGGTCTCAATTTGCGCTATCCCGACCTGGTAATGGAAAAGGAAAGCCGCTTGCTGGATTATAAACTGCCCGCGGCCCAGTCCTATGTGCGCGAAAACGGTTTGGATAAATTAATCTTCGACAGTCCGAAACCTCGTATTGGCATTGTCACAACTGGCAAGGCCTATCTGGACGTCCGCCAGGCTTTTGATGAATTGGGGCTGACCGCGCAAATGGCAGCCGATCTGGGAATTCGTGTGTACAAAGTGGCCATGACCTGGCCCTTAGAGCCGGAGGGAGCCCGGGCCTTTGCCAAAGACCTAGAAGAGATCTTGGTAGTTGAGGAAAAGCGTCCAATTCTTGAAGATCAGCTGCGCTCATTGCTTTACGGCCAAGCGGATGCGCCCAAACGGATCTTGGGCAAACGAGATGAACAGAAACACGTGCTACTGCCCGAAATTGGCGAGCTGACCCCAGGCATGGTGGCTCGAAGCATTGTCGCTCGTTTGAAAACCTTCAGCGAAATGCCGGATTTCGATCAACGGCTGGCCCGCATCGAACAAATCGAGGTCGGCGCCCAAGGGTCACCCCCGACTATTCTGCGCACACCCTATTTCTGCTCAGGGTGCCCACACAATACCTCCACCCGAACGCCTGACGGCAGCCGCTCTATGGCGGGTATTGGTTGTCACGGCATGGCTCTTTGGATGCCTGACCGCAATACTCAGACCATCACCCATATGGGCGCGGAAGGCGTCAATTGGATTGGCCAAGCTCCCTTTTGCAAGACTGACCATATATTCCAAAACCTGGGCGACGGTACTTATTATCACAGCGGACTATTGGCTATTCGCGCTGCGGTGGATGCAGGCGTAAACATCACCTACAAGATCCTGTTCAACGATGCAGTGGCCATGACCGGCGGTCAGCCGGTGGTTAATCAACCTGATGGCAAGCTGACTCCGGATGAAATTGCTCGACAGGTCCATGCGGAAGGGGTCGCCAAAGTTGCTTTGGTGACGGATGAGCCGGATAAATATTCCATTGGCACAAATTGGGGCCCCGGCACTACCATCCACCACAGGGATGATTTGGACGCGGTACAAAAGGATCTGCGTGTCACGCCAGGCTGCACGGTCCTGATCTATGACCAAACCTGTGCGGCGGAAAAGCGCCGTCGGCGAAAACGTGGCTTGTTCCCTGATCCGCCCAAGCGCGCCTTTATCAATGACTTGGTGTGCGAAGCCTGCGGCGATTGTTCTGTCGCCTCAAACTGCGTCTCAGTGCAGCCCAAGGAAACAGAATGGGGCCGCAAGCGGCAGATTGATCAGTCCAATTGCAATAAGGATTTTTCTTGCGTCAACGGATTTTGCCCTAGTTTCGT
>CAZDQC010000179.1:1258-5624 GCA_964507245.1 uncultured Rhodospirillaceae bacterium | reverse complement strand
ATCAAATAGGTTTTGCACCTTTTCAATACAGTCTTCAACGGTAACACGAGACATGGCCGTTAACTCTCCATCTAAGAAAATTTGGACAGCAGTCATAAATAGTCGGCAGCGACCAGAATTTCAAGCACCATGTAAAGCACATTCTCCAATTGTGCAAATGCCTTCTGAGGAATTACTCAGGCAATCTTTCCAAAACCTGTCCAGGCGGCAGCTGGGCCAGCAAGCACCCTGCCAAATGGCCTGTGACCGGATGCCGCCATTCCGGCGCCAGATCGACCAGAGGCGCCAAAACAAAGGCGCGTTCTGCTAATCGGGGGTGCGGCAACACCAGTTGATTTTCTGGCTTTCCTGAAATTACGATGTCTTTATAGCTCAATAGATCCAGGTCTATAATACGCGCTGACCAACGTGCTGCACGCCGACGCCCCATGTCCGCTTCAACACGATGCAGTAAGGCCAACAATGCTAATGGTGCCAGAGCAGTTTCCACCCGCGCAACGCCGTTTATGAACCATGGCTGCACCGAAGCCGGAACTGGTGCCGTACGATACCATGGGGATTGATCCAATATCCGCAGACCCGCGTAGGTCAATTTATATAGAGCGGTCTTCATGACCTCTTTAGGCGAGCCTAATTTGGCAGATTCTAAATTGCCGCCCAAGCCGACTAGAATCATAAAACAGGTCCCTCCTTCAATGAAATATGCCGCATCGACTTGAACAAGGTTGTTACCGGGGCCAAATTCCGTGTAGAAGAACTATATAGAAAACTAGAATTCATATTATCAAATTCTCTTTCAGTACCTACTCGCTCAGGAATTCAAAATGAACCAACATATAGAACGTATTGCCCTCTTCATTGACGGATCAAACCTTTACGCAGCCGCCAGATCGTTGGGATTTGATATTGATTACAGGAAATTATTAAATTTTTTTAAGAAACGAGGTTATCTTGTTCGAGCCTTATATTACACCGCACTAATTGAAGATCAGGAGTATTCTCCAATCCGACCTCTGGTCGATTGGCTGGACTATAACGGCTACACCATGGTCACTAAACCAACCAAAGAATTCACTGATGCTAGCGGGCGGCGAAAAATTAAGGGCAATATGGACATCGAACTGGCAGTCGATGTCCTGGAAATGGCCCAAAGTCTTGATCACCTTTACATATTTTCGGGCGACGGTGATTTTCGCCGTTTGGTGGAGGCCGTGCAGCGACAGGGTAAACGCGTGAGTATTGTTTCAACCGTACGGTCCTCGCCTTCCATGGCAGCGGACGAATTACGCCGGCAAGCAGACGAATTCCTTGAGTTGGAGGAATTGAGGTCCAAAATTTCTCGAGGCAGTATCAACCAGCCACATGCAGATGTTGGCATGTCAGTTGGTGACGTCACAACACCGACAGATACACCGCAAGTTGAATTTTATGAAGACGACGGCTTTGACGACTATAACGATGAAGACGAATTTACTGAGAATTTTGGCGACGAGGGTCAACGAGCCTAATGCAGCAGGCTACAGCCACCGACCCACCCGCTGATTGCGATCTCTGTCCCAGGCTAGTTGATTACCGGCAGGAATTACGCACCAAAAAGCCGGATTGGTTCAACGGCGCAGTGCCATCGTTTGGCCCCCGTGATGCGCGACTTCTAATCGTTGGGCTAGCACCAGGCGCTACTGGCGCCAACCGCACAGCACGTCCCTTTACCGGCGATTACGCCGGCGATCTTTTATACCAAACGTTAGCAGCCTATGGATTTTCCAAGGGCGTTTATGACCGCAGGGCTGATGATGGCCTGGAACTTGTGAACTGCCGGATAACTAACGCAGTCAGGTGTGTACCGCCCCAAAACAAACCAATCGGAGCGGAAATCAAAACCTGCCGTCAATTTCTGATTGCGGAATTGGCTGGTAAATTTAGGCCACAAGCCATCTTGGCCCTAGGACGAATTTCCCATGACAGCTTGCTAAGCACACTGGAACTACGCCGGGCCAGCTATCCCTTCGCCCACTGCGCGAAGCATATTGTGAGCCAAAATCAAACCTTATATGATAGCTATCACTGCTCCCGCTATAACACTAATACAGGCCGCCTAACGCCAAAAATGTTCAACGACGTGCTCAGTATGATCCGGACTGATTTGAACACCAGCAACTAACTTTGTGCCGCCTTAATCCCAGCCGCCCTCCGCTGGATTCGTTAGCCCCGATCCCGCATTAGGCGGGCTTGGTCCCGCTTCCAATCACGGTCCTTCGCCGTGGCTCTTTTGTCATGCTGTTTTTTGCCCTTAGCTATTCCTAATAAACATTTCGCGATACCACGTTCGTTGAAATATAGCTTTAATGGCACGACAGTCACGCCAGAACGGGAAATGGCGTTTGTCAGGCGGGTGATTTCCTTCTTGTGCAATAACAAGGGACGCGGACGCAGAGGATCGTGATTAAAGCGGTTTCCACCCTTGTATTCAGGAATATGGGCGTTGAGCAAATGCAAACTGCCGTCTTTCTCGCCAGCATAAGCCTCTGCAATACTGGCCTGGCCCGAGCGAAGCGATTTTACCTCCGTTCCGGTTAAGATAAGGCCCGCCTCTAACGTATCACCAATAAAATAGTTGTGGCGGGCCTTTCTGTTTTCGGCAATCGCTCGGGTCATGGCCAAGCCACCGCCCAATCAGTCGAGCAGCCCAACGCCTTTCAAAGCGGACTCAACCCGTTCGGCGGTAGTTTTAGTCAACGGAACCACCGGGAGGCGAGCCTCCGCCTCGCATAAACCAAGCAGAGAGGCGGCATATTTGGTTCCTGCCGGGCTGGGTTCAAGAAAAAGAGCGATATGCAGTGGCATCAATTTTTCATGCATGCCCAGTGCCTGAACATAATTGCCCGTAGCACATGCCTTCTGAAACTCGGCACATAATTTAGGAGCCACATTCGCTGAGACCGAGATGCAACCGTCGCCTCCCTGGGCGTTATAAGCTAACGCAGTGCCATCCTCGCCTGAAAGGTGGCAAAAACTATCGCCCAACAACAACCGTTCCCGGCTGACCCGCGCAACATCACCTGTAGCATCTTTAACCCCAACGATACGCGGCAAACTAGCCATGCGAGCCATAGTTTCGGGCTGGATGTCAACAATAGCGCGGGGCGGGATGTTATAGACGATAATGGGTAGGTCCGAAGCATCATGAACCGCTTTGAAGTGTTGATATAAACCTTCCTGATTCGGCCGGTTATAATAACCTGCCACGTGCAATACGCCGTCAGCGCCTGCTTCTTGTGCGTGTTGCGTCAGGGAAATAGCCTCGGCTGTGTTATTTGAACCTGCGCCAGCAATCACTGGAATTCGACCAGACACTTCTTTGACGACGATATCCACAACTCGATTGTGCTCATCGTGGGAGAGCGTCGGACTTTCACCCGTCGTGCCACAAGGCACGATGCCGTCAGTGCCTTGCTCAACATGCCAATTAACAAGTTTGCGCAACGCATCCTCATCTACCTGACCGTCGCGGAAAGGCGTAATTAGCGCGACAATTGAGCCCTTGAACATGCTTCTCTCCTAGGGAAGTATCATTCTATCTTTAGAACGGTAAACTTAACCATTTCCCCGGTACGGGGGCAAGCTGCGAGAATGTCAATTCAGTCCCTAATTAAATTATTGATATTGGCCGTCTCGCTATCTGTCGTCGCAGGAAATCCGATTGTATCAGCGGGCAATCTGCTTTCACGGCATGATCAGGCTCTCTACAAAAAGGCTTTCAGGGCGGCCGAAAACAACAAGTGGGCCAACGCCCTTGGTTGGGCGGGCAAAGCGCAGAACCTCCTTCCCGCCAAAGCGCTACACTGGGCGCATTACCTGAAACCACGCAACCAATCTAAATTTTCTGAAATTGCCGCATTTTTGCATGCCAATCCTAACTGGCCTTCAATCAAAATATTGACCCGGCGGGCAGAAGAGGCGATGGGATTAAGCCATATCAGTAATCAGACTGTGCTTGATTGGTTTACTCGTCACCACCCTCTGACCGGGCCAGGACAAATTCGCCTAGCAGAGACAATGTTAGCAATAGGTCTGAAAGAAGAAGGTAACAATTGGGTCAAATATGCTTGGGTAAACAATAGATTTTCAAGTCAACAATCGAAGGTAATTTACCGAGACCACAACCAAACGTTGACACAGGCGGATCATTTAGCGCGCTTGGATCAACTCCTTTGGCTAGGGCATCGCCACAGCGCTCGCAGGCTTTATTCCTTGGTCCCAAAGGGATATCGCAAATTAGCGGAGGCACGAGAAAGCCTGATGGTGCAGGCCCCAGGCGTCGACGGCAAAATCGCCGCCGTTCCCTATGCTCTTCTAAGCAATACCG
>CAZDQC010000179.1:0-1158 GCA_964507245.1 uncultured Rhodospirillaceae bacterium | reverse complement strand
CCAGGCGTCGACGGCAAAATCGCCGCCGTTCCCTATGCTCTTCTAAGCAATACCGGCCTGACCTATGAACGACTGCGCTGGCGCCGGCGCAAAGGGTTGGATCAAAGGGCGCAGGAGATACTGCTAAAACCCAGACAGGAATTAGGCCCAAGACCTGAAAAATGGTGGACGGAACGACATATTCAATCCCGCATAGCACTTCGAAAAAGCAATGCTGACCTAGCCTATCGTTTGGCTGCAGAACATGCGCAGCAGGCTGGCGGTATTCCCTTCGCTCAAGCTGAGTGGCTATCTGGATGGATTGCCCTACGCTATCTGAAAAACGCAAACCGAGCCTTGCACCATTTCGTAGTACTATACCAAAACGTCCGCTATCCGGTAAGCCTTGCGCGCGCAGCGTATTGGGCCGGCAGAGCTAACACAGCGCTCGGCAGGCACAACGATGCGGCCGCTTGGTACAAGGCTGCCGCCCAACATCCAGCCACCTATTATGGACAATTAGCTTCACAGGTGACAGTGGACAGCGGCAGTTGGCTGATCCCTAGGGAACCATCGCCAACTGCCGCCGCCATAGTTAATTTTAAAAAACGTGAACTCATCCAACTAAGCCATTTGCTAGCTGAATTGGGGCAAGAAAAACTCTTGCGCCCATTCTTGCTCTATCTTGCGGAAATAGCGAACAATCCTTCTGAACGCACGCTTGTCGCTAGGCTAGGCGCCGAATTAGGACAACCGGCTCTGGCTGTGCGAGCCGCGAAAATTTCACTTCGTCAGGGTACGTTCCTAGCACGGACGGGCTATCCCATCATCGCCGCGCTACCGCCGATGGAGATCGAACCAGCACTAATCCACGCCGTAGCCCGTCAGGAGAGCGAATTTAACCCACGGGCAATTTCATCCGCCTCTGCGCGCGGCTTGATGCAATTGCTGCCACAAACGGCTCGCAAAATCGCCAAAAGTCTGCGTATCACCTACCGGCGAAACCGATTATTCAACACCTGGTACAACATGCGTTTAGGTTCCGCCTATCTGGGCCAAATGGTCGAAAAATATCGCGGCTCCTACATTTTGGCTCTGGCCGCTTACAATGCAGGTCCAAACCGGGTCAAACGCTGGCTACGACAAAATGGCGATCCTCGAAAGGGTGTCGTCGATCCC
>CAZDQC010000178.1:0-5682 GCA_964507245.1 uncultured Rhodospirillaceae bacterium | reverse complement strand
GATAATCAGGAACGACGCGCCTTGATCGCCCGCATTCTGAAGGAGGTGGGACTTAACCCTTCGGCCATGGACCGTTTTCCG
Source organism: uncultured Rhodospirillaceae bacterium (assembly GCA_964507245.1). GTDB lineage: Bacteria > Pseudomonadota > Alphaproteobacteria. Next base: position 5,601 of record CAZDQC010000178.1, on the reverse strand, counting down.
CATGAATTCTCCGGCGGCCAGCGCCAGCGCGTCGCCATCGCCCGGGCCATGGTATTGCAACCGAGATTTGTCGTACTTGACGAACCCACCTCGGCCCTGGACGTTTCAGTACAGGCGCAAATCGTAAATCTATTGCGCGATTTGCAGCAACGTCACCGCCTGGCCTATTTATTCATTTCTCATGATCTAAAAGTCGTACGGGCCCTGGCCGACGAAGTTATTGTTTTGCGCAACGGCAAAGTTATGGAGCAAGGGAAGGCGGAGCAGATTTTCACGTCGCCCCAGACGGATTACACCAAGGCCCTCATGGCAGCGGCCTTTGATCTGGCCGTAACGGATACCGGAACCGTTTCGAGTTAGTCAAAATATTGCCGGTTAGATTTTCCGCGAATTTATTTACCTGTGGCAGGACCTGCACAAATTGAAGCTGGATTTGCTGATGCTATGGGGTCTGACCCGTCCTGCACAGGGCTATGGATGGGATAAGCGATTACGATCGGTTGACCGTAGCTGCGATAAAAATTCTTCCTGCAGTTAGGCGATCAGATTTGGCTCTATGGCGCAAGTCGACAAATGCGTTAAACTTTCCACAATTCAAAGATTTTGGAGACGAGCATGAGCGAGCAAACGTATGGTGCGCTTTGGCCGCGCGGCGAAAAAACTGTTGAGATCGCGCCCTTGGCACCAAGACTGAAAACCCTAGAAGGAAAGACCGTGGCCTTCCTTTGGGACTATCTGTTCCGGGGCGATGAAATTTTTCCTATTCTACAAGCCGAATTATCGGCGGCCTATCCGGACATGAAATTTGTCGGCTATAGCACCTTCGGCTCCACTCACGGGCATGAAGAAGGCCAAATTATCGCCGATTTGCCGGATACTCTGGCGGAACACAAGGTTGACGCCATTATATCTGGCATGGGCTGTTGAGGCAGCTGTACCCCCGCCGTGTTGCGGGCATCAGCCGCCGTCGAAGCCGCTGGAGTTCCATCCTCCTCACTCGTCTGTGAAGGTTTCCTAGGCCAAGGGGCCACCACCGCCGTCGGCCTAGGCCTTCCAAATCTGCCCATGGCCAAAGTGCCGGGACACGTGGATACACAAACCGACAACGAACTTCGGGACAATCTGACTTCCGTTACTTTGAAAGATGTGATCGATAACCTTACATCCGCCCCTCCAGCGGCTGTGATGATCCCGGAACCTGGACCCCAGGACATGGTCATGGAGGGTACATTTGAGGAAATCAATCGGTTCTTCTATGAAAATGGATGGTCAGACGGCCTGCCCATTGTGCCACCTGCACGAGGAAAAGTGGAAAAATTCCTCGAGTTCACGGACTTGCCTGCGGATCATGTCATCGGCCAACTGCCCCCCGATAACCGTCAAGCCACCATCTGGAATGTGGCCGTCAACGGTGTTTTGGCGGGCTGTCGACCCCAGTATATGCCCGTATTGGTTAGTTTAGCTGAAGCTATGGCCGATCCAGGTTATGGCGTAGAACATTCTGGAAATACGCCAGGCGCGGAAACATTGATTACCATTAATGGCCCCATCATTAAGGATCTGGAGTTCAACTACGAACAGGGTGCGCTACGCGACGGCTTCCAGGCAAACACCTCCATCGGCCGTTGGTGGCGGTTGTACCTACGCAATGTTGCCGGTTTTATCCTGCATCAAACCGATAAGGGCACATTCGGCAATACCTGGCGAGTCGTTTTGGCTGAGAACGAGGACACATTGGCTAGGATCGGCTGGCCGCCGCATGCGGCCGACTTCGGCCATGGCCTGGGCGACAATGTGGTCACTATCTCGCGTTTCACGGGCGGGGATGTCATTGCCTCGGTTTTCGGTCGGACGCCGGAGGAAATGCTTCCCTATCTGGCAGATGCCCTGATCAGTCAGACTGGCTGGCAGTTAATCTTCACCGTAGGCATGGCTGATGGCAGCTACAATCCCCTGCTAGTAATCTCACCAATATTGGCTGAAACCATAGCTAAGGCTGGCTGGTCAAAAGACGATGTGCGTCAATGGCTGTTCCAAAATGCCCGCATTCCAGCCTGGAAGTTCGAGCAGTATATTACCAAGTTCACTAATTTATATTCTGGTGGCCGCACCTTGTTCGAACTAGCCCGATTGGGCAAAGCCAATGAATTGTATGGAGAATCCGAGGATCCCGATCGCCTGGTGCCGCTCGTCTGTAACTCTAAAGATATCCAGATCGCTGTGAGCGGCGATCCAGGCCGTACCAATGCCCAAGTATTCTCTCACAACGGAATCCTCGGTTTCCCAACGGCGCGGGCAATCCGCCTGCCAAATGACTGGCAGAATAAATTGGCAAACGCCGGATGAGCCGCTCGGTGTGAGTGAAGGTGAGACCTTGTGGGTGTTGCTGCCAACAGGCCAACGATCCACCGGCGAGTGGATTGATGACACCCTACGGACACGGGCAGAAGAGCAAGGCCTCCTGGACCGCCTAAACCAGGTCGGAGCGTTTCCCCGCCAACGGATTGAAGTGGTGCGCGGGCCAAATGCTGACGGGGTGGTGAACGAGATGTTCTACCGGCGGGGCTGGACCGACGGTCTACCGATCGTGCCCCCGACGACGAACCGGGTGGATAGGATGCTGCGTGCCGGCGGTCAGCCCCGTAACAAAGTGCTCGGTGAGGCAGAGCCGTTGAAGGGCGTAGTAACCATCGAAAAAGTTGCCATCAATGCGGTCATGGCGGGGTGTGAGGATATCCACATGCCGGTGGTTATGGCAGCAACGGAAGCCCTGTTAGACCCAGCTTTCAATTTGCGCGGGGTCCAAACGACCGATGAAAATGTCACCCCGCTGTTGATGCTGTCGGGGCCCTTAGCCAAAACCTTGCATATGAACAGCCGATTTGGTGCCCTTGGGCCGGGATGGCGAGCCAATGGAGCCATCGGCCGGGCCGTGCGGTTGATCATGCATAATTTGGGCGGGGGTTGGCCGGCAGCGGTCGCCTTCGCGGGCTTAGGACAACCGGGCCGCTATAGCCTGTGTCTAGCCGAGGATGACGCCTTTAATCCCTGGGAGAGTTTGCGCGAAGAACTAGGCTTTACTGTCGATGACAGCGTCCTGGTCGTACAGCGGGCGGAAAGCGTCATTAACGTTACTGGTGGGTTAGACGATATCGCCACGGTCATGGCATCCGCCACCTCCGCCTTTTCCCGTCTGCATGGAGGGCAAGTAACGGTGATCTTGGCGCCTCATGTAGTCAAGGTCTTAGCTGACGAAGGTCTTTCAAAGGCCGATGTGAAAACCTATTTACATGAGCATGGCCGATGTACAGCGGCAGATTTTGAAAATTCCTGGCTGCCCACACGTTTGGCAGGAAAGGCTAAATGGCCGGCCTGGGTCAAGGCGGGAGTCGCCAATGACCGGGTGCCGGCCGTAAAGAGCCCTGACGACATCACCATCATTGTCGCGGGCGGCGACATCCCAATACCCCAGTGTGCCTACCTACCCACTTGGGGCTTTCCGCCCTGCCGGATCGCCAAAAAAATTCAAACCTTAGGAACCTAGATGCCAATTCCACGTAACAGTTATGAAGTGGCAGTAATTGGGGCTGGAATTACCGGATTGGCGGCAGCTACAGAAGCCGCGCGCTGCGGCCTTAAAACTGCTCTGATAGATGAAGGACTACTGGGCGGATTGATCATCAACGTAGGTGATATTCACGGCCACCCTGGCGCCACCGGCGTCTCAGGAGCGGATCTTATAAACACAATGTTGGGCGAAGCCCTTGGAGCGGGCGTAGACTATTGCCCAGGCGGGATAACTGATCTCTCGCGGCAGGGAGATCATTGGCACCTAGGTGAGGTAACCGCTGCCCATGTCATCCTGGGAACGGGTGCAGAATTACGCACGTTGGGCGTGCCCGGCGAAACGAAATTGACCGGGCGGGGCGTCTCGCAATGCGCATTTTGCGACGGCGGACTGTACAAAGAACAGGACGTCGCCGTGATCGGCGGCGGCGATGCCGCATTTCAAGAGGCCCTGCATCTAGCCAATCTATGCGCCAATGTCACCATGGTCCTGCGTGGCCTTAAACCGCGCGCCAGGCCTGCTTTTGTTCGCCAGGCAGCGGACCGGGATAATATGCACTTTTGTTGGCAAACGGAGGTCGTGGAAATCAAGGGAGCCGAGGGCGTAGAAGCAATTGAATTGCGGAACATAGAAAGCGGCGAGAGCGAAACCCTCACGGTGGCTGCCCTATTCCCTTTTATCGGTCTCGCCCCGCGTACTGGCCTTGTTTCAGCAGCGTGTGACGAAAGTGGAGCGTTGTTGGTGGACGAACATATGAAAACTGATCAACCAAGTCTGTATGCCGCCGGAGCGGTGCGCGCAGGTCATGGCGGTCAGATTGCCCATGCCATCGCCGACGGCAAGACAGCCGCCCAGGGCATTTGGCGTTCAGGCTATTGAGAACGAAAAAGAGGTGACGACATGACAGGATCAAGACCCGCCAAAAGCAAGAGCGCAAAAATGCAGTTCCTAATTAAACGCCGTCAAACCACCACGCGGGAAGAATTGATCGCCCACTGGTTCGCCAACCACATGCCTGACGTAATCGCTCAGAATACAGCCGAAGCAATAACAGGCAGACCACAGGCCTCCCGCTATATCGCTACATTGTTTGATCCCAGGCCGGGCAATCCGCATCTTTGGGACGGCGTCGCGCAATTGTGGTTTCCGGAACCGTTACCTCGCCCCAAGGTTGCCCACGGCGAGACCCCCAAGGATACTTTTCAAGAAAAAGTGGAACCCTACATACCTTGGGCAACGCATGAATACGTGGTGATGGAGGGGGACCTTCCACTCGATCCACCAACCCTGAACCCAGCCTTCCCTTGCACCCGCAGCGGCTTCTTCAAGGTCACGTTTCTAGTCTGCCTTAAAAATGGCTCAAACAGCAGCGAACTGTTCGATCACTGGTTGGATGTTCATATCCCCAACGTGCGCCGAACCATGGAAGCGGTGGGTGGTTTTCGGTACGTGGTCAGCCACAGCCAGGAACCGACAGCTGAGCCCTATGCGGGCATGGCGGAACTGTATTTCCCCGGCGCTTCTAGCTGGAGCCAGTACAAGGACCTAATTCAACCCGATGGCATGGAACGTTGGGTCGGCGAAGTTCTCCGATTTGAAAGCGGCACCGAAATGGTAGGAATTCCATAAACCTGGCAATGACGCTTATACTAGCAACAATAGCGGCGAAGTATCTGGTTTAGCCGCATCTTCAGAATTTCCGCTAATAACTGCATATCTTTTTGGTTCCCAGTAAACTGGGCAGCACCGGGCGAACTGCGCCCATAACTTTCCAATATCTCTTGTAGTATCTATAGTTTCGGCATCTTAACTGGGCTGGCCATCACGGGAGGCCATTTCTACAATTGGACGGAGGAGTACGACGCCATGCGTTTTGGTGTGTTTTATGAACTGCAGCTACCCCGCCCCTGGAACGAGGGTGACGAATACCGCCTGTTCAAGGAAGCACTGGACCAGATCGTTCTCGCGGATCAGCTTGGATTCAATTATGCGTGGGAGGTGGAGCATCATTTCCTGGATGAGTATTCTCATTC
>CAZDQC010000177.1:0-5734 GCA_964507245.1 uncultured Rhodospirillaceae bacterium | reverse complement strand
GGGTTCGTCATCAACGATTTCCGCTCGTGACATACTAGCTACTCCCTATTTTGTTTCACTTGAACAAAATGAAATTTTTGAATTTTGCGATCATAGCAGAATAAGCCGTGTATGATGGTGGGGCGAATTCAGGATTTGGACAAGATTGATGTATGACGAACCGCCGACGGCGCCGCTCCAAGACCCGCTACCAATTGAACCGCCCTATTGGTTTGAAGAGGCCTTGAAAAACACCCCTACATCGCACCATCTGCAGGTCCTGGACTGTGATATCCACTATTTACGGTGGGGACCTGGGGTTTCAGATCGACCTGGCATATTATTTATTCATGGGGCCAGCGCACACGCTCATTGGTGGGATTTTATCGCACCGTTTTTTTGTAATGACCGGCCAATCGCTGCAATTGACCTGTCCGGTATGGGTGACAGCGGTTGGCGAGATGGATATGGCAGTGAGGTTCATGTGCCGGAAATTGCTGCGGTGCTGGCCGATGCCAAATTAGGTGAAAAGCCCATCGTCGTAGGTCATAGTTTCGGTGGGTTCATGACAATGTGCTACGGCCATGCTCATGGTGCGGAGATATCGGGTGCGGTTATCGTCGATTCTCCCTTGCGGCCCGAAAACCGGCAGACCGGAGACAAATCCCGGTTTTTCGACCCACCTAAGCGTCCCCCTAATCGGGTTTTCTCTGACAAGGAGGAGATGGTACATCGCTTTCGACCGATACCACCGCAATTTTGTGACAACGAATTTATTGTTGAACACATTGCGCGCCATTCCCTAAGGGAATGCGAAGGAGGATACACCTGGAAATTTGATCCTTCCGCCCGTGTCGCGGGATTGCATGACGAGCCTTTGGAAGATTATTTGCGCGAACTACTCTGCCCCAAGGCCATGATTTATGGTGAAGAAAGCGCTATTTTTGGCCCTGAAGTAGTGGATTATATGTCCAGCATATTTAATTCCGCTAATCCTATGATAGGCATACCTGATGCTCAGCACCACCTGACGATGGATCAGCCGCTTGCATTTGTTACCGCCCTACGCGCCGTTTTCGCGAGCTGGGGTGTTTGACTACAAATAGTGCCCCATGCTCTCGCCTTCAACGATGGCTTGTGCAATATATCCGGCGTTCAATGAACATGCCGTAGGGAATATTCGATACAGTGAATACAACTGCTGATAGTCGTGCACAGATAAATTGGGTGACCCAGAACCACACCCTTGTCCCCTATGAAGACGCCAAGATTTCGGTCATGGCGCCGGGCCTGACCTTTGCGACCCTGGTGTTTGAGGGCTTTCGAGCCTATTGGAATTCCGAAGTCGAGGACCTGTTCATTTTTCGGCTGGAGGACCATCTGAAACGGCTGCAATTCTCCATGAATTTGTTGCAATTGGATCATCCACCTTCATCCGAAGTATTCGCCCAGGATATAATAGCAACGTTGAAGGCCAATCAATTCCGGGAGGATGCCTATATCCGTCTACAAGTCTATGTGGACGATTGGGGTTCTATGACGGCGACTGGCCCTGTGGGCAGCACCATCATTTGCCGGCCCCGGCCCCGTGTGGCGGCATTCCGTAACGGCCAGACCTTCATCACCTCCAGTTGGTCCCGCAACAACGAAAACGCCTCGCCACCGCGCATCAAAGGCTCCGCAAACTATCTCAATAGCCGTTTAGCCGGGTTGGAGGCCAAGCGCCAGGGCGCCGGCGGCGCAGTGATCCTGAACCCAGATGGAACAATAAGCGAAGGGCCCGGTGGCTGTTTGTTTTTAATGCGGGACGATGTCTTTCTCACCCCCGACGTGAATAGCGGCATCCTGGAGAGCATTACGCGTAAGACCATTTTAGAGCTGGGTGCGGAAATCGGAGTGGAAATGGCAGAACGACCCATTGGCCGCACGGAGATGTATATGGCTGAGGAGGCCTTTTATTGCGGCACAGGTCAGGAGATTGGTCCCGTCACCGCATTTGATGGTCGACCCGTTGGGCCCGGAAAACCAGGCCCGGTTACAAGACGGCTTCAAGCCGAATTTGACGACATTGTGCGGGGTAACAACCCCGATCATGAACCTTGGCGTACAAGAGTTTACAAGGATTAGTGCGTACATGACAGTCGATTCCATCCGCCTTGGTCTGATCTGGCAACGACTGAACGGCATCGTCGATCAGGTTTCTGAAACCTTTATTCGTGCCGCTTTCTCAACTGTTGTGCGGGACAATTACGATATGGCGTTCAGTCTGCTGGATATTCAGGGCCGGCAGTTCGTGCAGTCAAAACGCTCAATCCCCAGCTTTATCGGTACCCTACCGCGAACTTTGACCGCCGTTTTGGATAAATTTCCAAAAGACACCCTGCGTCCCGGCGATGTAATCATCACCAACGACCCCTGGATCGGCACGGGCCATTTAAACGATATCTCGATGATCTGCCCCATTTTCAAGGACGGCAATTTAATTGCCTTTGCCGGCAGCACGGCCCACACAGTGGACATCGGTGGCGCGCCGTCCCCCGTTGCCCGGGATAGCTTCGAGGAAGGCTTGTGTATACCTATATGCAAGATCAAGGAGGCGGGCGCGGAAAATCCCGTGGTAATAGATTTCCTTACGGAGAACCTGCGGGAACCGGAGGAGACCTTGGGTGATATCCGGGCTCAATACGCTGCTTATTATGATTGCGAGAAAAAGATTATTCAGGTTCTGCGTGAGGAAAACCTGGAAAATTTCGAATTTGTAATTGAGGAGATCATTAAGCGCTCCGCCACATCCATGCGCGCTGTCATTGCCAAACTGCCTGACGGCGTCTACTCGGATGAATTCTGGGTGGACGGTTACGATGAACCACTCACCATCCGTTGCACGGTGACTGTGAAGGGCGAAAATATTGACGTTGATTTCTCGGGCACTTCCGATCAGATCAAATATCCGATTAACTGTGTCATGAACTACACCTACGCTTATTCGTGTTTCGCCTTAAAATGTCTGCTTGACCCTAGTGCGCCTAACAACAGCGGCTCGTTCGAATCGGTGACCGTCCGCGCGCCGGAAGGATGTTTGTTGAATGCTACCCGTCCGGCGCCGGTATGGGGCCGCCATCTCTCGGGTCATTATGCGCCGCCCGCTATTTTCGGTGCCTTGAGTAAGGTGTTGCCCGGCCGAGTTATTGCAGAGTCCGGTTCCCCCTTATGGAACGTTTATTTCAAAGGCTTGCAGCCAGACGGAACTATACCTTTTGTGAAGATGTTTTTTATGAACGGTGGGCACGGGGCCCGTCCAAACGGTGATGGGCCAGGCTGTTTGAGCTTCCCTTCCAATGTTGCCAATCAACCGATCGAACTGTTCGAGAACCAGGTGCCATTGTTGGTCACTGAAAAATGTTTTGTACCTGATACGGCCGGCGAAGGTAAGTTCCGTGGCGGCGATGCTCAGCGCTTATCCTTCAAATCCATGGCGACTACGCCTATTACCATGACAATTCGACATGAGCGTATCAGCTATCCGCCGCGGGGCCTGTTAGGCGGTGAAAATGGTGCGCCAGGTGAGGATCTGGTCAATGGTCAGCCTATTCCCGCTAAGTCTCGTCAAGATCTACAGCCCGGCGATGTGGTCACTTTCCAAACACCAGGCGGTGGCGGTCTGCATCCAGCTAAGCAAAGGGCTGCAGCCGCTATCAGAGAAGATGTTCGACGCGGATTGTTGAGTAAAGAGAAGGCGCTCCATGTCTACGGTCAAACCTGATGAGGCGGCGTATCGCATCGGTGTTGATATCGGCGGGACCTTTACCGATGTTGTTCTGTGGGATATGGCCCAAACTCGTACTTGGAATTCTAAACTGCTGACGACACCGGACGACCCAGCCCGAGCGGTGATGGATGGCATCGCCCGAATCATAGCGCAGCGTGGCATAGAACCGAGGGCGGTGGACGCGGTGATCCACGGCACCACACTTGTTGCCAACGCCCTGATCGAACGCAAGGGTGTTAAGACCGGCCTGATTACTACACGGGGCTACCGCGATGTACTGGAAATAGGCCGTGAGTGGCGTTACGACCAATTTGATCTGGAAATTGAAATGCCGTCGCCAATCGCTGGTCGACCGGAACGACAGGAAATTACCGAGCGGATCGGTCCCAATGGCTCGGTGATCACAGGGGTCAAACTGGGTGAGTTGGCGGATATTGCCAAGGCTTTTGAACAGTCAGGTGTCGAGTCCGTGGGTGTCTGCCTACTCCATGCCTACCGCAATCCATGCCATGAAATTGCTGTAGGAAAGCGGTTAGCGGAGATAGCGCCCAACCTTTCGATTTCGTTATCTTCAACTGTTAGCCCTGAAGTGGGGGAATATGAACGGTCCTCAACCACCGTCGCTAATGCCTACGTGCATCCTATCTTCAAGGCCTACGTGGAACGGCTGGTTGAAGGGTTATCCCGCATGGGTTTCACGCGGGATTTGTTATTGATGTTGTCCGATGGCCGCCTAGTGAAGCAGGATACGGCGACGCAATTCCCTATTCGACTTGTGCAATCGGGGCCGGCAGCGGGGGCTCAGGCGGCGGTTCTATACGGTGCCATGACCGAGGTGGAGGATTTGCTATGCTTCGATATGGGCGGCACTACCGCGAAGGCCTGTTTTATCGAACATGGAGAGCCAAAGCGCTCCGCCGCATTCGAGGTTGCTCGCGTTTTCCGGTTTGCCGAGGGAAGCGGATTGCCATTACAAATTCCTGCCATTGATATGATTGAAATCGGAGCAGGCGGAGGCAGTATCGCTCGGGTCGACCGCCTAGGTCTGATCCAGGTGGGTCCCGACAGTGCCAGTGCTATGCCAGGTCCCGTTTGCTATGGTCTTGGCGGAAAAGATCCTACGGTCACTGACGCCGATTTGGTCCTGGGCTACTTGGACCCAGGCAGTTTTCTCGGTGGTGAAATGCGCCTGGACCGTGAAAGCACGGTGATAGCAATCGCAAAAAGGTTAGCCGAACCCTTGGGTATTTCCATTGAGAAGGCGGCCTGGGGCATCCACGAAACCGTCACCGGTAATATGGCTCAGGCCGCCGCTATTCACGCTATTGAAAAAGGCCTGAACGTGGAGAAATTTACTTTGGTGCCCATTGGTGGTGCCGGGCCAGTACACGTCTGCGCCATGGCCCGGAAAATGGGCATAGATCGCCTAATCTGCCCGGTGGGTGCGGGTGTCGCGTCGGCTGTCGGTATGCTGGGTGCTCCCATTTCGTTCGAAGTGGCACAAGCGCATATGTCCCGTCTCGATACCGTCGGTTGGCCAGAGGTCACTCAAATGGTCAACCGCATGGCGGCTCAGGGGGAGGAACTGGTGCGCCATGCTGGCGTGGCTTTGGAGGATATTACCATTAACGTTACCATCATGATGCGTTATGTGGGTCAGGGTTATGAAATCGAGGTGCCCGTGGACCGGGCATGGATGGGTGATGGCAATACCGACGCTGTTGCGCAAAGCTTCGCCGAGAGTTATCAGCAGCGCTTTAACCGCACGGAAGCCATGCCAGTTGAAACAATTTCGTGGCGAGTTATCACTTCCGGCCCCCGACCGGCCCTGGGGGATACTTTGCGAAGCGATGCGGTGGCTTCTGATGGTGCCGCGCAGCTTGGCAGCCGTCCCGTCTGGTTTGGCTTGGATGAGAATTTTCTGGACACGCCGGTCTATGATCGCTCTGTCTTGACGGTAGGAACTAAAATTGAGGGCCCCGCGAT
>CAZDQC010000176.1:0-5749 GCA_964507245.1 uncultured Rhodospirillaceae bacterium | reverse complement strand
GTGGGCCGGAAACGGCGGTCTATCAGGCCCGTGGGCAAGTGCCAGCACAAGTCCACCAGGTTCTTTCCCGATAGGCGCTCGATCAATTGGCCGAGTCGTGGGCCCACACCCTTCAGCGCGGTAACCGATTTGAACAGGGGGAACAGGATTTCTGGCCTCATGATGATGGGTACGTTATATGCTGGGACACGAAGGGGGAAGGCTCATGGCAGAGGACCTGGAAGTTCGCCGTAAGCGCCTGCGTTATCATTCCTGGCATCGCGGTACCAAGGAATTGGATTTGGTGTTGGGCCAGTTTGGCGAAAAGTATTTGTCCACCATGTCAGAGAACGACATAGATCTTTTTGAGGCCATCATTAATGAGAACGAGCACGATATTTACGCTTGGCTCGCGGGGCGGGAGCCTGTACCCGCGCAACACGAAAACCATATTATGTATATGATATTAAACTTTAAAATTAACCAATAAAAAATTGATAGTAAACGAAAAATTACTTTCGTCTTCTAGGCGTTTTGAACTGACAGGAGTGCCCGAGGGGCTGGATGCCTTGTGCTTGGCGGAGTTGGCCAAGGGCGCGCCAGGCTGGTTGGTTCATATTGCCCGAGACGAGGGTCGTATGGCCGCGCTGGCTGAGGGCATCAAATTTTTTGCACCAGGGACACAAATACTAAAACTACCTGCCTGGGACAGTCTGCCATATGACAGGATCTCACCGAACCCAGAAATTTGTGCGATGCGAATGCGAACCCTGGCCCGACTGGTGGGTCAGGATCCTCCCCATGCCTCATCCGTGCTGTTGACTACTGTGAACGCCACACTTCAACGCTTGGCCCCACGCAGCAGCATCAAGGGCACGGTTTTTCAAGCCGGAATTGGTGCTACCGTGGAAGTGGGTGAGTTGATCGAATTTCTCGTCCTCAATGGCTACAGCCGCACCGGCACTGTGATGGAAACAGGCGAATTCGCCACACGGGGCGGCATCGTGGATATCTTTCCAGCTGGCGCGACAACACCTTTGCGCCTGGATTTTTTCGGCGATATTTTGGAAAACGTGCGCCTGTTTGATCCCTTGACCCAGATCACAATTGGCGAGGGGAAAACCGTCAACTTGGTCCCAGCATCTGAGGTGCAACTGACCAAAGAGACCACGGCTCGATTTCGTCAAGGCTATCGTGAACTGTTTGGAATCGTGACCGATGACGATCCGTTATATGCCTCGATCCGTGAGGGCCGCCGTCACGCTGGCATGGAACATTGGCTGTCCCTATTTCATGACAAACTGGAAACTTTGTTCGATTTTGTCAACGCTGGCATCGTAACCCTGGATCACCGCAGCCTTGTAGCGCGGGATGAACGGCTGGAGCAAATACGAGACTACTACGGCGCGCGGGTCGAGGCGCTGAATAATCCTTACGATGGGGCCCCTATCTATAAACCCGTCCCAACCGAGGGCATGTTCCTGGATGCGATAGCGTGGGATAGAGGGCTGACAGACCGCATGGGCGGCATGTTTTCTCCTTTTTCCGCGCCGGCGGATCCCAATACCATCGATTTCGCGGGCCGACAGGGACGTAATTTTGCTACCGAACGAGCCCAGACCGATATCAACGTTTTTGATGCTTTGAGCGACCACGTTGCCGCCCAACACCAGGCGAATCGGCGCGTGGTTTTCACTGCATTCAGCCAGGGCTCCGCTGAACGTATGGCTTTGCTGCTGGACGATCATGGCATCAAAGGGGTGCATATGGCAGAGCACTGGCCCGCCATCATGGCCCTGCCGACCGGTGTGCCAGCTATGGTTGTCTTAGGTTTAGAGCAAGGTGTTGAAACGGCCGATCTGGCAATTATCTCCGAACAGGATGTGTTGGGCGACCGTTTGGCCCGCCGGCGCCGGGGAAAGCGTGCCGAAAATTTCATCACGGAGCATAGCCAACTATCCGGCGGCGATCTGGTTGTTCATGTGGAACACGGCATCGGTCGTTATGTGGGTTTGCAAACCATCGAAGTCGGCGGCGCCCCACATGATTGTTTGGAAATTCATTATGACGGCAACGACAAACTATTCCTGCCGGCAGTGAATATAGAACTTTTGTCCCGCTATGGCTCGGAGGAGGCAGGGGTCAATCTGGATCGTCTAGGCGGTGCCGCTTGGCAGGCACGCAAGGCAAAGTTGAAGCAACATATACGTGAAATGGCCGATCAGCTAATCAAAGTGGCGGCCGAAAGAGTTCTACGGAGCGCGCCATTAATCGAGAAGCCCGACGGCTTTTACGAGGAATTTTGCGCCCGCTTCCCCTATGAGGAGACGGAAGATCAGTTGAGCGCTATCAACGATATCTTTGCCGATTTGCAAAAAGGCTCGCCCATGGATCGCTTAGTTTGCGGAGATGTGGGATTCGGCAAGACGGAGGTCGCCATGCGAGCCGCTTTCCCTACCGTCATGTCCGGGGGGCAAGTCGCCATTGTTGCGCCGACCACATTGTTGAGCCGGCAGCATTTCCATACTTTCAAGGTGCGTTTTGCCGGCATGCCTGTACTGGTGCGACAATTATCTCGCCTGGTCAGCACGGCGGAAGCCAAATCGACCCGCGAGGGTATCCGCAACGGACAAATTGATATCGTGATTGGTACCCATGCTCTGCTAGGCAAGAAAATAGACTTTCGCAATTTGACTCTGCTGGTTATTGACGAGGAACAGCATTTCGGCGTTGCCCACAAGGAACGTCTGAAACAGCTGCGCAGTGATGTCCATGTGCTGACACTGACGGCGACGCCCATCCCTCGTACTTTGCAAATGGCGTTTTCCGGTGTCAAGGAACTAAGCCTGATTGCTACGCCGCCTGTGGATCGCCTAGCCGTGCGCACCTTTGTTATGCCCTTTGATCCCGTGGTCACGCGCGAGGCCATTTTGCGGGAACATCACCGGGGCGGGCAGTGCTTTTATGTTTGCCCCAGAATTCTCGATCTTCCCGACATCGAACGTTTCCTGACGGACTGGATTCCGGAGGTCAAGTTTGTCACTGCCCATGGCCGGATGTCGGCCAGCCAATTGGAAGATGTTATGAGTGCCTTTTACGACGGTGCCTATGACGTCTTATTATCCACTACTATAATCGAATCTGGGCTGGATATTCCAAACGCCAATACACTCATTGTGCACCGGTCAGATCGATTTGGTTTGTCACAGTTGTATCAGCTTCGGGGACGAATTGGTCGATCCAAGACACGCGCCTACGCCTATTTCACTTTGCCGCCTAAACGCATACCGACCGAGGCTGCGGACAAACGCCTAAAAATACTGCAGTCGCTTGATACACTAGGTGCTGGTTTTAGCCTAGCCAGTCATGACCTGGATTTGCGCGGCGCGGGTAATTTGTTGGGTGAGGAACAGTCGGGACATATTCGCGAAGTGGGTTTCGAACTCTATAATCAGATGCTGGAAGAGGCCTTGGCTACGGCCCGGAGTGGGGCGGCTGGCGAGCTGGAAGCCGAAGATCAGGGTTGGTCGCCACAAATTAACCTGGGCGCCGCTGTATTGATCCCAGAGCATTACGTGGCAGATCTAAGTGTGCGTCTGGGGCTGTACCGCCGCTTGGCTTACCTGAAGGACGTCGAGGAAATCGACTCCTTCGCTGCCGAATTGATTGACCGCTTTGGCGTCTTGCCACACGAGGTAGAAAATTTATTAGCCATCATCGGCATAAAACGAATGTGCCGGGTTGCCAACATCGAAAAGGTCGATGCCGGCCCTGGCGGGGCCAGCGTGGTCTTCCGCAATGATGCTTTTGCCAATCCTGGTGGATTGGTCGAATTCATCAACGACAACAGTGGTAGCGCGAAATTGCGTCCTGATCATAAACTAGTCTACCAACGTAGGTGGGACGAGGCTGAGGACCGTCTGAAGGGAGTGGACTATCTGGTGCGGCAATTGGCGAAGTTGGCTCAATCTGCAATGGCGGGTTCATGAGTAACACCCGCCGTCAGCTTTTTCTTGTCCTGCATGGCCAAATCAAAAACATGGGTCAAAACGGAAGGGTCCTGCGCTCCCGAAATGGCATATTTATGATCAACGACGAAACAGGGTACGCCATTGATGCCCATACGCCTAGCCACACCTTCCTCAGCCATCACCAAATCACGGTCTGCGTCCTGACGGAATAAGTCGAGCACAAGGTCACCGTCCATGCCGCATTCGTTGGCGACACTAACCAGGAATTTCTGATTGCTCACGTCTACTTCGTTCATGAAGTAGCTCAGGAACAATTTTTCCACCACTGCATCCTGTACCCCGGCGGATTCTGACCAGCGCACTAGCCGGTGAGAATCAAATGTGTTCGGTTGGTGAGGGATATTTCGAAAATTGAAGTCGAGGCCAATTTCTTCTCCAGCCTTGCTGATCGCCTCATACATCCTGTCGGCGCGTTCAGCACCACCAAATTTTGCATTGAGATATTCCCTTCTGGGCAGTCCCGATGGCGGAATATCCGGATTCAGCTGAAAAGGACGCCAGCCAACTTGAAACTCATAATGGGATCGCATAGCGACCGCCTGCTCAAAGCGCCGCTTCCCGATATAGCACCACGGACATACCGTATCCGAAATGATGTCTACATGTATCATTCCCTTATGATACGCATCCGTGGCGTTAAGGTTAAGCCTTTCTCGGTGTGTTTCGAGCGTTTGCCGGTTAGATCACCAGTTTCATCAAGTTTGCAAAAATGAGAACCTGCGAGTTTGAGTGCATTGGGAACGTTTACTTGATAGGGACAGGATAACGGGCCAAGCTCAATAAATTGTTTATGGATCCGGCCGCATGCCGGTCTGAGTATACCAAGTCTTCGGGTCACAGTGCCCAACTAGGTTTAGATATGAATAGTGGTGGAAAATGGCAGATAATTGCGTTGACTTGATTGGCAAGGTGGCGTTGGTCACGGGGGCCTCGTCGGGGTTGGGCCGACAGGCGGCAATCACCTTGGCGGGCGCGGGAGCCAAGGTAGCCGTGGCTGCCCGCCGGGTCGACCGATTGACAGCATTGTCTGCGGAAATTGCTGCATCGGGCGGGCAGGCGGGACCATTTGCCCTGGACGTACGCGACCCTGCATCAGTGGAGCAGGTTGCGCGGGATGCCGCGGAGGCGTTGGGTCCGATTGATATTTTGGTCAATAATGCTGGCATCTCGGTTGCCAAACGACCCGAGGATTTCACATTGGACGATTATGATTTTGTCCATGAAACCAACGTCAAGGGTCCATTCTTGCTGGCTCAGGCCGTCGGACGGGAGATGATTAAGCGTGGATTGGGCGGCAAGATTATCAATATCTCTTCAATGATGGCCCTGCGGGTAACTGCTAAACTGACACTTTACGGTATGTCCAAGGCGGCGATCGCGCAAATGACCAAGCAGATGGCTCTGGAATGGGCCCGCCACGACATTCAGGTCAACGCCATTTGTCCCGGCTATATTGAAACAGAGATGAATGCAAATCATTGGCTGACAGAAGCCGGAAAAGGCATGGTCGCCGCAATGCCTCGCCGGCGCATAGGTAAACCCGACGTGATGGATGGATTGCTCCTCCTCCTGGCATCGGGTAAATCTGATTACATGACAGGTGCTCTGGTCCCTATCGACGACGGCCAAATCATGATGTAGCCTCCGACAAACCAACGACATATTCTCCTGCCTTATGGTCGGTGAAAAAACTTGCTTGTTAATGCACCGCGCATGTGAAGCAGAAATATAAGTGGTCC
>CAZDQC010000175.1:0-5818 GCA_964507245.1 uncultured Rhodospirillaceae bacterium | reverse complement strand
CGTAAGAAAGACGTTCCAACGGTTCCGCAATATGCGTACCATTAAAGAGGTCCAACAGCACAAGGACAATAAGGGAATGATTGGATATACAACACTCGGCACCAACGATCTGGAAAAGGCCACGGAATTTTATGACGCCTTGTTTAAAGACCTTGGCTTAAAGAAAATTACACCTAACGATCGTCTAGTCCTGTGGTCGAGCAAAGCCGGAGCCGCCATGTTGGGGATTATCAAACCCTTCGATGGAAAAGCTGCGACAAGCGGCAATGGAATTATGGTCGCCCTATTGGTCAATGATGCCGAAACTGTAGCTAAACTACACGCCAGGGCGCTTGAGTTGGGCGGGGTGAATGAAGGCGCGGTAGGGCCACGTGGCGGCATGACATTTGGTTACTTCCGCGATCTGGATAGTAACAAATTAGCCGTCTATGCGATGAATTAAGCAGACGGAGAAATTCATGAGCAGCACACCCGTCATGTCGAAAACAAACCCCAAGGGCACGGCAAATAAGGTGAACAAGCGTGGCATCAATATCATACCTCAGACCCTACACATCGGCGCCGAGATTTCCAATGTCGACCTGAAGCGACCCCTGACAAAAGCCAAGCGTCAAGAAATCTACGATGCCTTATTGACTTGGAAGGTAATATTTTTCCGCGATCAGAACCTGGACCATGAAAAACACGTTGCTCTAGCGCGCCAGTTCGGACGCCCAACGATCGGGCATGCGGTGTTCGGCCATTTGAAAGGGTTCCCCGAAATCTATTCTGTAGCTAAGAACCGGACTGCTAACAGTCACCGCGAAACGCGTTTGAATACGCCTTGGACTGGTTGGCACACGGACATAACGGCGGCAGTTAATCCCCCCATGGCTTCAATTTTGCGGGCAGTGAACATACCACCCTATGGCGGCGATACCATGTGGACCAATTTAACCGCGGCATACAACAACCTATCGGCGCCTATCAAGAGTTTTGTAGACGATTTGCGCTGCATTCATAGTTTCGCTCCACCTGCTGGCGCCGAACGGGTCAAATCCTACGACGAAAGTGTCAAGAATAGGACATTAAAATCCGAACACCCACTTGTAACCGTACATCCGGACACTGGCGAACGTCAGTTATTTATCAGCCCGTTGTTCGTGAAAACCATCGTTGGTCTTTCGCCACGAGAGAGCCAGCAAATTTTGGAATTGCTATGGGAGCATCTAGTACGCCCTGAATTTACCGTGCGTTTCAAATGGAATTGCGGAGATATCGCCATGTGGGACAACCGGGCTACGGCACATCTAGCGCCCAATGATATATTTTCGACAGACCACGACCGCCAACTATACCGCGTTACCCTGGTAGGTGAAGTGCCGCTTGGCATCGATGGAAAACTCTCCACTTCACTAGAAGGTGAAGCCATATTGTCAGCAGAAGAGGAGTTGGCAAACCGCCCTACCCCCATCGACGTCAGCTAGCTGAGCAAGGTTCAACATGACCATTCGATCGGAAGGCATTAGCGCCTGGGAAGCCCATGCAATCTCCAACTTCTGCTGGCGGGTCGTCGGGGTCAATTGTTTTCACCAGCCCCCTGAATACTTTCCAGGCAATCCAGATATTGCAACAGACTACATGGATAACTTGCTGAGCTTCATCGGCGTGGGAGCATCGTGAATATGGGATACACCGAACATCGGTTCCGCGCCCAGGATGGTTTGGAACTCTATTATCGCGACTACGGTGATCGGCTAGCAACAACCACGCCCGTTCTATGTTTGGCGGGGTTAACACGCAACGCCGTGGATTTTCATGATCTAGCCCTCTACCTATGCCCCCGAAGACGAGTTATTTTGTTAGATCTAAGGGGTCGCGGACAGTCCGAATACGACCCTAACCCAAACAATTACACACCCGAAACCTACCTTTCCGATATCAGTCATTTGTTGACCGTGGTGAACTGCCACAAGATAATTGTAATTGGTACATCCTTAGGTGGGTTGATCGCCATGGCCCTTGGCGTGGTACGAGCAACAGCATTGGCAGGCGTCGTGCTGAATGACATCGGACCGGAAATCGATCCTGCCGGCGTGGCGCGGATCAGCAGCTACGCAGGCAAGAGCCCCTCTGCTATGAATTTAGACCAGGCTGCTGAGTATATGGAAAACCTATTCGCCGCCGCCTATCCAGATTTCAATACTGCCCAATGGCGAGAAGAAGCTGAACGCGGCTTGCGCAGGCGAGAAGATGGACTACTGGTAATCGACTATGATCCGGCTATTGCCAAAAACGCCGCCGAACAAGAGGATAACCCCCAAGGCTTCTGGCCCTATTTCAATTCTCTCGCCCACATCCCCGTTCTCGCCTTGCGAGGCGAGTTATCTGATATTTTGAATTCGGCAACGTTTGAAGCCATGGCGAAGGCAAAACCAGATTTGATCCAAGTCACGGTCCCTAATCGGGGACATACGCCAAATCTAACGGAACCACCCTGTATTGAAGCCATAGACGCCTTTCTAGATGCCCATGGCAACACTACCCATTGATCTTCCAATTTCCTATTCTGACGTAACGCAAGCCGCCCAGGTCTTAGCAGGCGTGGCAGTGCGCACGCCTTTGTTGGAAAGTTCCGCGCTGAATGAACAGGCCGGAGGCAGGTTGCTGTTCAAACCTGAAACGTTGCAGGTGACAGGGTCCTTCAAATTTCGTGGTGCTTACAACCATATTAGCCGCCTTTACGCGTTAGTGAAAAAGACCGGTGTAATAACGTATTCATCAGGCAATCATGCTCAGGGCACGGCAGCAGCGGCCTACTACTGCAATACCCCAGCTTTGATCGTGATGCCTGAGGATGCACCTGAGGTTAAAAAGCAAGGCACAGCCCGATGGGGCGCCGAAATTGTCAGCTACGACCGTTATGGGACAAAAACGCGTGAAGGCATAGCAGCCCGACTCGCAGAGGATCGTGGCTTGAATTTGGTAAAACCTTATGATGATCGTTTGATCATGGCGGGGCAGGGCACTGTTGGCTTGGAGATCATGCAGCAACTTTCTGACCGTACACTCCAAGCGGACCGAGTTCTAATACCGTGCGGAGGCGGCGGACTGACGGCTGGCGTTGCTACGGCAATCAAACATCATAATCCGAATGCGATCATCCATACAGTCGAACCATCGGGGTTCGACGATACTGCTCGATCTCTGAAATTCCATGCCTGGCAGCAGGCCGACTTGACGGCCAAAAGTTTCTGCGATGCGCTCCTGGCACCCGAGCCAGGGCAAATGACTTTCCAGGTAAACCGCAGACTATGCGGCCCAGGCCTGGTTGTTGACGACTCCGAGGTGGCTACTGCCATGGCCGCCGCCTTTCAACATCTTAAACTAGTGGTCGAACCCGGCGGTGCGGTCGGCCTAGCCGCCGCTTTGTCTGGCAGGGTTCCGTTGGATGGTTTGACAGTTATCGTCCTATCGGGGGGTAATGTTGACCCAAAGGTGTTTTCCGGCGTGCTGCAAAAGTGTAAATAGCCGTTGCAGGTTAACGTTCCAGGGGATCTGCGTTTGGAGCAACAGTGGCCACCATCGAGGGGCGTCGTGAAAAATCATCGTACCACGCAGTCAGGGCCGTGCGTTCAGTGCGCCAAGTCATTTCACTATATCGAAAATCCAGATAACCCAACGCACAGGCAATCGTGATGGTACCAATATTAATGACGCCTTCCAATTGGAGAGCTTCCGCCTCCATAGTATCGAGACTCCGGTCAATTTTCCCAATCTGAGCATCAAGCCAGTCCTGCCATAGTTTGACCGCGGGTCTCAGAGTGGATTCGTAGCGTCCCAAGATGGCTGCATCCAGCAAGCCATCACCAAGAGCCTGACGGCGCAAGGCCAACCATCGTGAAACGCCATTGACGGGGAACATCTTTGTCCCTGAATGCAGGCTATCAAGATATTCGCAGATTACAGGACTGTCATAAAGCGCCATGCCGTTCTCGGTCAGCAACACCGGGACCTTGCCGATTGGATTGTCCACGTTTAATTCGGCATTGGGGTTGGTCGGGGTCACGTGGGTATCGATCAATTCTACACGGTCTTCTAGGCCGGTTTCTAACAACAAAACTCGTACTTTTCGCACATAAGGCGAAGTCGCCGAATTGCGAAGCTTTAACATGGTGCTCTCCTAACTTGTGATCAAGATTTCAACGCATCAATTACTTAGATGATAGCGCAACAAAAAGGCACAGACGCGGTAAACCGGCGCCAATTGGCTTGTCGTTACCATTCTCGGGGGAAACGCGGTTTGACCAATCCAATACTAACTTGAACATGAGTGCGTTCCATTTCTGCTGCAAGAAAAAACATATTTGGGTTACGGTGGCGATATCCGCCAACGCTGTCAATCGAGGACAATAAAAGTCATGCTCCGCGAAGCAGAAATTCCCTATGGAACCTATTGGTCCACCCCCTTCGCTCGCTGGCAAGGTAGCCTTTCTCATCTACATAGTCTGGAATTCGCGGCCCACGTGGGCCAGCAGGAGCTGGCAAAACGGAACATCCCTCTAGACGATTTTGATCACGGCATTCTGGGGCTGACCGTGCCGCAACGACATTCCTTCTATGGCCTTCCATGGGTTACCGGAATGATGGGCGCGGAGAACGTAACCGGTCCCACGATAAGTCAGGCCTGTGCCACGGGGGCCAGGACCCTAGCGGCAGCCTGCCAAGAAGTTCAAAGTGGCCTTTCCGATAGCGCTCTGATCGTGACCGCCGATCGAACTTCCAACGGCCCGCATGTCTATTATCCGGCACCTTCTGGCCCTGGCGGAACTGGGTCTCATGAAGATGTGGTTATGGATAACTTCAATCATGATCCCCATGCCCAAAATGCGATGATCGACACGGCGGAAAATGTCGCAGCAAAATATCAAATCGGAACTCAGGAACAGCATAGTGTTGTTCTCCGGCGCTTTCACCAATACCAAGACGCAGTAGCCGATAACTACGCTTTCCAAAGGCGCTATATGTCCCTGCCCTTTAATATACCCGATGAACGCTATCGTAAGTCGGTTGGAAGTCTGAAAAGCGACGAAGGTATTACCGACGTCACCGAGGAGGGGTTAGCCAGATTACGCCCAGTCAAGCAGGGTGGCACTATCACCTTTGGTGGACAAACCCACCCAGCAGATGGATCCGTCGGCCTGATCGTGACCACAGCCGAACGAGCCCAAGATCAATCAATCGACCCCGGTATTCGGATTAGCGTTCTAGGATTTGGCCAATCTCGCACCGTAAAGGGTTTCATGCCGCAGGCCCCTGTAGAGGCCTCGAAACGAGCCTTGGATGACGCCGGTCTGACCATAGATGAAGTTGACACAGTGAAATCTCATAATCCATTCGCGGTGAATGACATTGTATTTAGTCGAGAAACCGGTTTTCCGCTTGATGACATGAACAATTATGGCTGTTCCCTCATCTGGGGTCATCCGCAAGGACCTACGGGTCTCCGCTCCATTATTGAGTTAATTGAAGAGTTATCCCTTAAAGGGGGTGGCCGCGGCCTGTTCCATGGATGCGCAGCCGGAGATAGTTCCATGGCTGTAATATTGGAGGTTACCGATCGCTAATTTCAAAAATCGTAAATGAGGTCGGCAGAGAAATTTCTCACTAAACTGAGAAAATTGGATATGTTGCACCAAATTATAGGGGAACTATCCAATTATAAAAATTTATTAGGCTTGAAAAGCCTCAGGGTTTCCCATTTTTTAGAAAACTATATCGCACCGTCTACCTTTAGAGTGGCAATCTTTTCCGCTTCGAGACCCAATACTTCTTTCAA
>CAZDQC010000174.1:0-5941 GCA_964507245.1 uncultured Rhodospirillaceae bacterium | reverse complement strand
CGTATAGGCATTTGACGAAAAATGCAGCTTTTGCCTCCTCCTTACTTGGCGGAATAGGTAGTTGCGGTGTATGATGTTTCGCGCGATTGGTCGTGCTGGAACCTACCGGATTTTGGCTGGTTTTACTTGTCAACGGCGGATGATTGGGGGAGGTCAATGACTTTCTATCAGCTCCGCGGTTCTGTAGAAAGGTGCGTACCAATTCATAGACGTTATTTGGTTGACAATAATAATCTAATTGGCGCTAGGCATCCCATGAATTGGGGAAAGACTGGCGCAAATCAATAGGGAGCAATAGGAGCGGAATGCGATACGAAGCCCCTGGCTCGGTCGATGAAGCAGTAACGCTTTTGGCCGACGCTAACGGCGCCGCGCGTATATTAGCGGGCGGAACCGATTTACTAGTGCAACTACGGGCGGGCCTAATCAGTCCGGATATAGTTGTTAGCATCAAGAATATTTCCGAAACACAGGGCATCACCGCAGATGGAGATGGATTCTGCATCGGTGCATCGGTCTCTGGCGCGGAGATGGGCGAAAATGAAGCTTTGACATCGGCTTGGCCTGGAGTGGTTGAAGGGGCGGAGTTGATTGGTTCCACTCAGATACAGAGCCGTGCCACCATGGCGGGCAATCTCTGCAATGCTTCTCCGGCTGCAGATAGTGTTCCTGCGCTGATCGCGGCAGGAGCCACCTGCACAGTCGCGGGTCCTAATGGCCAGCGCGAGGTGCCCGTGGGTGATATCCCGACAGGTCCGGGCCAGACCTCCCTTGGTAATGGAGAATTTGTCGTCAATTTCAAGTTACCGGCACGGCCTGCCAACGCCTCAGATGCTTATCTGCGAATGATTCCCCGTACCGAGATGGATATAGCCATAGTCGGCGCTGGCGTGAATTTGGTTCTTTCTAGCGACGGAACATGCACGGAGGCCTGTGTTGTCCTAGGCGCTGTAGGCCCCACCACTATTACCGTTGCAGACGCGGCCGCTGCTCTTATAGGAAGCAAGGTTGACGACAATGCTTTGGCAGCCGTCAAAAATGCTTCAAGTGCGGCTGCGACCCCAATTGATGACAAACGTGGCACCGTCGAATACCGCACAAAAGTCGCTGGTGTCTTGGCTGCGCGAGCCGCTGCTATCGCCGCCGATCGGGCAAGGAGTTAAATAATGGCGAAACAACACGTAACAACAACGATCAATGGCGAAGAGGCTGAATACCTTTGTGAGCCACAGGAAACCTTATTGGATGTCCTGCGTGACGCGGTCGGTCTGACCGGTACCAAGGAAGGCTGTTCTTCTGGCGACTGCGGCGCCTGCAGTGTCATGTTGGATGGTCGCCTGGTGTGTTCCTGCCTAGTTTTAGGTGTTGAAGCCGAGGGGAAGAGTATTGAAACCATTGAAGGCATGGCCATTGGCGATGAGTTGCATCCTTTGCAACAAAAATTCCTGGAAGAAGCGGCTCTGCAATGCGGATTTTGCACGCCCGGTGTTTTAGTTGCAGCAAAAGCTTTGCTGGAAAGGAATGATAATCCAACCGAGACTGAAGTTCGGTATTGGCTGGCCGGAAATCTTTGCCGTTGCACAGGGTACGACAAGATCATTCGTGCCGTGATGGATACCGCGGCTGAAATGCGGGGAGCATAAGCCATGAACGAACAACCAAGCCAGTTTAAATGGGTCGGGACCCGGGTCATTCGACCAGATGGTGTCGATAAAGTAACGGGTCGGGCTATGTATGGCGCTGATCTTAACATGCCTGGCATGCTACAAGGCAAAGTTCTCCGCAGTCCCCATGCTCATGCCAAGATAAAATCTGTTGATACGTCCAAGGCCGAAGCACTGGATGGTGTCAAGGCAGTGATCACGGCGCATGATATGCCGGTAGCCGATCCAAAACCCGTGGCGGCGGGTGAGGCTATGATCAACATGCGCGATCTGTCTGATAACGTCATTGCTCGCCACAAAGTTCTTTATGAGGGTCAGACGGTGGCCGCCGTTGCGGCGAAGACGACTGAGATTGCTGAAAAGGCCGTAGCATTGATTGAGGTCGATTATGAAGTGTTGCCTCACGTCATAGACGTGTTAGAGGCCATGAAGGAAGATGCCCCGCTTTTGCACGATGATATGTTTACCGGCGGCATCAAGCCGAAACCGGAGAAACCCTCCAATGTAGCCAACCGGGTTGAATTCAGCCTAGGTGATGCGGAAGCTGGTTTCGCGGATGCAGATGTGGTGATTGAAAAGAACTTCACCACCGCGCCTGTGCACCAGGGTTATATTGAACCCCATGCCGTGGTGGCGGACGCCAATCCGGATGGTAAGGTGGATATCTGGTGCTCCAGCCAAGGGCATTTTATGGTGCGGACCTTTATCTCCGGACTGCTGAAAATTGATATGTCCAAAATCAAGGTAACGGCGGCTGAAATTGGCGGAGGTTTCGGAGGCAAGACGACTGTGTATCTGGAACCACTGGCGGTTATGCTGTCCGGCAAAGCTAGTCGGCCAGTACGCATGGTGATGAACCGGGATGAAGTCTTTCGAGCCTCTGGTCCGACGTCTGGCGCGGCATTAACCGTCAAGATGGGTGCCACGAAGGACGGTCGAATTGTGGCCGGTGATGCCACCTTATATTTCCAGGCCGGCGCCTGGCCCGGTTCGCCCGTAGGTCCGGCAGCCATGACTGCATTTGCACCTTACGATATCGCAAATGTTAAAGTAGTCGGCTATGACGTGGTTTCTAACCGGCAAAAAGTTGTGGCTTATCGGGCACCTGGTGCGCCCATCTCGGAATACGGTGTTGAGTCAATTGTTGATGAAATAGCTGCCAAATTGGGCATAGACCCTCTTGAGTTTCGAGCCAAAAACGCAGCGAAGGAAGGCACACGGGCAGCCTATGGGGTCAAGTTCGGCGCAATCGGGATGTTAGAAACCGTCGAAGCGGCGCAAGGCACAGAGCACTACAAGACACCTTTGGGACCGAACCAAGGCCGAGGTGTGGCCAGTGGTTTCTGGTTCAACATTGGCGGTGAATCTTGTGCCGGAATTCGTATCAATGAAGATGGAACTGTTTCCCTTACCGAGGGTAGCCCAGATATAGGCGGCTCTCGCGCATCTATGGCATTGATGGCGGCAGAAACATTGGGTGTTGACTACTATAAGGTAAAACCTTCGGTGGTTGATACCGACGCCACGGGCTATCATTTTGTCACTGGCGGCAGCCGAGTGACCTTTGCCACAGGCATGGCAGTGGTCAATGCTGCAAAGTCTGCGATCGATGAATTGCGGGCCCGGGCCGCCAAGGTTTGGGAAGTAGATGTGGACGGCGTTATCTGGGAGGACGGCCATGCGAAACCTGCCTCCTCCAATGTAGGAGATTTTGACCCGCTATCATTGGCGGATTTAGCAGCTCTGGCCAACAAGACAGGTGGACCGATAAGTGGTCACGCGGATATTAACGCCAAAGGAGCAGGACCGGGTTTCGGCACTCATATTTGTGATGTGGAAGTTGACCCCGAAACGGGCTACGTCACCGTATTGCGCTATACTGCGGTTCAGGATGTAGGCCGAGCTATTCACCCAAGCTACGTTGAAGGTCAAATGCAAGGCGGTGCGGCACAAGGCATCGGCTGGGCCCTCAACGAAGAATATATTTTTGACGACAAGGGCAGGATGGAAAATCCGGGTTTTCTGGACTACCGAGTGCCAGTAGCTTCCGATTTGCCCATGATTGATACCATTATGGTGGAAGTGCCAAATCCCACCCATCCGTTCGGTGTGCGGGGTGTAGGCGAAGTCCCCATTATTCCACCACTTGCCGCTGTTTCCAATGCGGTGGCGGCTGCGACAGGAGTACGTTTCAACGCTCTGCCTTTATCGCCGCCCGCTATCGTAGCTGGCATTTCTGGCAAGGAGTAAGCCAGGAAGCATGGTCAGGGTCTGTCTATCCAGTGGTACGGCCCAGCAGTACACTAATGGACTGACTGAAATAAAGGTTGATGCCTCCGACGTCCGGCAGATGGTCCGGGCGTTGGAGGCTAAGTACCCTGGCCTCGGAGATGAAATCCAAACCACAATGTCGGTTGCGATAGATGGGACAATTCTACCGGATCCTTTTCTGGAGGAGATAAGCGACTCCAGCGAAATTTACATCCTGCCGAAAATTGGTGGCGGTTGATTACAAAATTTTACGTAGTATTTTAAGGATCTGCTGGGCCCATGCTCTTTCTTTATGAGTCTTTAGGTTAGTTGCTTCCGGTGGGCAAATCACGGAAGGCGCCGTCTTTGTCAAGACGAACATCCTGGGGAAGACCCAAAACTCGTTCGGCAATGATGTTACGCAAAATCTCGTCCGTACCACCGGCTATTCGATAGCCCGGCGAGGATAATGCGCCTGTTTGAAAAAGGCCATCCATAGCGGCAAATTCCGGATCAGTGATGGCTCCAACCATCTCCTGAATATCCATTCCGAACAAAGAAATATCCTGGTATTTGCTGGCACTAACGACCTTATTAATAGATGATTCGGGACCCGGTGTCCCGCCACGGGAAAGGGCCGTCATCGTCCGGAAGTGAGCATTTTTTAAGCCCTGCTGGCGTACATACCAGTCTGCTAGTAGGTCTCTTACCAGGGCGTTTTCCAGGGCGGGGCCGTCCTCTAATTCCGTATTGCGGACTAGTTCAAAAATTTCATCGAAATCTGGAGCCGGAGCGATACCCACGGCGAAACGTTCGTTCATCAAAGTAGTCAGGGAAACCTTCCAGCCTTCGCCCTCGGCGCCCAAACGCTGACTATCTGGAATTCGTACATCTGTGAAAAAAACTTCGTTGAAATTAGATGCGCCAGAAACCTGCTTAATTGGTCGGACCTCTATGCCCGCAGATTTCATGGACAGAAAGAAGAAGGTCAAGCCTTTGTGCTTGGGTACGTCAAAGTTACTGCGTGCTACTAATATGGCATAATCAGAGAATTGTGCACCTGATGTCCAGATTTTCTGGCCGTTGATAACCCAGTCATCGCCATCTTTTTCAGCCCGTGTCCGCAAACCAGCTAGGTCCGATCCGCCAGCGGGCTCCGAGAACAATTGGCACCAAATTTCTTCACCACGTAAGGCCGGCTTGGAATAACGCTGCTTCTGTTTTTCCGTGGCGTAGGCAACCATAGTTGGGATACACATCCCGAGGCCAATTTCATAAACACCTCGGGGCACTACATAGTTGCTCTCCTCCTGACTATAGATCACTTGCATGATGGGAGAGAGACCTTGACCTCCATACTCCGTAGGCATGGATAAACCCGCGAACCCGGCATCAAATTTTTTAGCCTGCCAGTCCTGAGCCGCTATTAAGGCTTCATCCTTATTCCAACCGGTGGCCATATTACGTTTGGCCTCGGCCTTCAACTCGGCATTGGCGCCGAGAAATACGCGTGCTTTCTGTCGGAACACAGCTTCATTTTGCGTGTCGGAAAAATCCATGATTTTAAAATCCTCAGGCTGCGTTGCGGCGTTCCAGGGCACGGACAAGGCGGTCCTTCCAACGGCGTTGGCTGCCTAGAGCAAGAGCCAGCTGCCGGGAGCGCCGATAATATAAATGGCAATTGAATTCCCAGGTAAATCCCATGCCACCGTGGATCTGGATATTCTCTTTCGAGGCGAAATTATAAGCTGCGGTGGCGGAAACCCGCGCTGTCGCAGCCGCTACCGGCAGCTCCGCTGCATCCGTTGACAAAGCCCAGGCGCCATAATAGCTGTTAGAGCGAGCCAATTCGATCTGAATATACATATCCGCCAAACGGTGCTTGATAGCTTGGTAACTGGCGATTGGTCGACCAAAAGCGTACCGTTCCAGAGCATATTCCTTCGCCATATCCAGAGCTACTTCCGCACCGCCAACTTGTTCAAAAGCCATGAGAACAGCTGCGCGATCCTGAATTTTTTCCAACA
>CAZDQC010000173.1:0-6060 GCA_964507245.1 uncultured Rhodospirillaceae bacterium | reverse complement strand
CAGAACGCGCGCAATAGCGATGCGCTGTCTTTGTCCACCGGATAATTGATGGGGATAACGAAACCGAAAGGTGGCACCTAGCCCAACTTCAGTCAGCGTCTGCGTAATGCGTTGTTCAATATTGCTCATACTATGAATGAGGAGCGGTTCCTTTAAAATATCATACACCGTATGGCGGGGATGCAAGGAGCCATATGGATCCTGGAATACCATCTGCAACCGTTTATGAAAGGTGCGATCCCGCTTGTGGCGCAAGACCTGTCCCGCAACCGTTATCGCCCCTCGCCAGCCCGGCGTCAGGCCAGCGATGGCCCGCAGTACCGTCGACTTGCCGGAACCAGATTCGCCGACAAGGCCAAAACTCTCCCCTGCAGCCACGTTGAAGCTGACACCGCGGACCGCATGAACCCGGTGCGCCCCAGTGCCAAAGGTTATATCGAGATGTTCGACCTTTATCATCCAATACCGCCGCTAAATTTCCTCCAGGCCTCGTCCCGTTGCAGGAAGGGCAAGATCTCCTGATGCCGATCAATATCGGGTAGGCAGTTCAGCAGACCGCGTGTGTAGGGATGCTTTGCCTGGTTCATAGTTCCAGCATCCAATACTTCCATGATTTGTCCGTCGTACATCACCATAATGCGGTCACAAAATGATGAAACCAGCTGCAAATCATGGCTGATAAATATCAGCCCCATGCCGCGGTCCCGCACCATATCGTCGAGTATGGCCAAAACCTGCAGTTGCACCGTTACGTCCAGGGCCGACGTCGGCTCGTCCGCGATGATCAAGTCAGGGTCCGGGATCAGCATCATGGCGATCATGATACGTTGCCCCATGCCCCCCGACACCTGATGGGGGTATAGGCCATAGACCTTATGTGGCTCTCGTATGCGGACTGTTTTCAGCATATCGAGCGCCCGGTCCTTGGCTTCCCTCTTAGATACATTGGTATGCACCCGATAAGCCTCAGCAATTTGCCAGCCCACGGTCAACACCGGGTTCAGGGAATAGCGCGGGTCTTGCATGATCATGGATATGCGCTGGCCCCTAATATCCCTCATGACTTGGGCCGGGGCGTCACGCAAATCGATGCCATCAAATTCAATACGGTCGGCACTGACCTTGCCCGGCGTAAGTCCTAAAATTGCGCGTCCAGTTTGCGATTTACCCGAGCCGGATTCGCCTACGATGCCCAAACGCTCCTGACCTACGTCGAAGCTAACGCCACGCACCGCCTCCACGACACCTTTCGGGGTGTTGAAAGTGACGGACAAGTTCTCAACGCTGAGCAAAGGCGTCGTCATTTGCTATCACCGCCACTACGTGGGTCAAGCACATCCCGTAATCCATCCCCCAACAGATTGAATCCCATGGAAACGATCAGAATGGCTAATCCTGGAATTGTCGCCAGCCACCATTGGTCCAGCATATATTGCCGTCCAGTGGAGATCATGGCACCCCATTCTGGCAGGGGTGGTTGTGCGCCCAAACCCAAAAACCCCAGCCCCGCAGCAGTCAGGATGATGCCCGCCATATCCAGCGTCAGACGCACGATCACCGATGACAGGCACAGTGGCGTAACATGGTGCAGGATGATCCGAGCCGTGGACGCTCCTTGGATCCGCGCTGCGAGAATATGTTCCGCGTTGCGGATAGTCAGGGTCTCGGCCCGGGCAATACGGGCAAATGGCGACCAGGTGGTCAACGCGATGGCTAGCACCGCGTTTTCCAGGCCCGGGCCCAGTACCGCCACGAACGCTAAGGCCAGGATCAATCGAGGAAAGGCTAAGAATATGTCGGTGATACGCATTAGGACGATATCGACCCAGCCGCCCACATAGCCGGCGACCGTGCCCACCAGTAGCCCAATAGGCACAACGATAACGCCGACAAGACCCACTATGTAGAGAGTAATACGTGCGCCCCAGATTATTCGGTCATAGATTTCCCGGCCCAATTCATCCGTACCAAACCAATGTTCGCTGCTAGGCGGCAGCAGCCGATAGGAAAGTGCCTGTTCCGTACCATCGCCACTTGTCAGCATCGGCGCAGCGGCAGCCATCAAAACCAGGGCGACAATGATTAACAGTCCCAAAAGGGCGATGGGATTGGCAGCGAAGGCCAACCAGGCGAGATACATACGCTGGCAACGGGCTTGGGCCACGGACTGTGGCGTGTCCGACAACAGCCAGTTTTTTAAGCCTGCAGTATTGTCGACAGATCGGCTATTCATCCGCGGGACCTGGGGTCGACCATCCTATAGAGTATGTCGGAGAATACATTGACACCGACAAAGCAAATCCCCACAACCACCGTGCCGCCGATGACGGCGTTCATGTCCGCGTTGAACAAGGAGGTCGTGATGTATTGACCGATTCCTGGCCAAGCAAAAATAGTTTCTGTCAGGACACTGCCTTCTAATAGAGAAGCATAGGTCAAACCAATTATTGTGATCAGTTGCACCAGAACGTTGCGGAAAACATGATTCCAAATTACGGACCGTTCTGATAGCCCTTTGACACGCGCCGTCAGAACATACTCCTGGTTAAGTTGATCCAGCATGAAGCTGCGGGTCATGCGCGCGATATATGCCAGGGCATAAGTGGCCAACATGGCCGCCGGCAGCACGAGATGGTTTAGAGCATTCCAGAAAATCTCCCATTCGCCCTGCATAGCAGAATCCAGAAGAATAATGCCGCTGCGGGCTTCCACGATACCATCGTAATAGACCTCAATCCTTCCGGGGCCAGGAAACCAGCCTAATCCAGCATAAAAGATCAACAACGCCACCATGCCCAACCAGAAAATCGGTACTGAATAACCAAATAGACCGATGATGCGGATTACATGGTCAACCACCCGGCCCTGGTTGACCGCCGCCAGTACGCCCATGGGAATGCCCAGAAATACTCCAAATATAGTAGCTATAGTGGCCAGTTCGAGGGTCGCGGGGAAGAAGCGCACGATGTCTTCCAACACTGGCCGGGTGGTCATGATAGAGGTGCCTAACTCGCCATGTGCGATGTTGGACAGATATATAAAATATTGTTGGTATAATGGCTTATCCAGACCCAATTGCAGGCGGACAGCATCGTAGACCTCCTGGCTGGCCCGGTCGCCGACAATTGCTAGAACAGGGTCGGCTGGCATTACCCGACCAATGACAAATGTAATTGCCGTCAGACCGACGAAGGTCAACAAAATACTAAAGGTGTGCTTTGAAATTGATCCCAACCGCGACAGCCGCGCAGGGCCTCCACTCTGCCCGGCCGTCCCGGCTGTGGTGATCTTGACCGAGCCTTGCAACACTATTTTGTTACGGTCCGGTAGAACACCAGGTCAAAGTTGGCGCCCGAGACAAAATTTTTCACGTTCTTCTGACTGGCAACCTGTTCACTTTTTTGGAACATGACGGTGAAGGGTCCTTCCATTTGCACAATGCGTTGCAAGTCCTTATACAACCGTTCCCGTTTCACAAGATCCAATTCCTTCGCCGCGCCTTCCGTCATTGCGTTGATCGTAGGGTTGTCCCAGCTCGTCCGCCAGGCCAGTTTGCCGGTCAACTTCGCTTCCGCCCTATTGTCAGGATTATGAGCAAAGGCGTCAGCGTTAGAGTGCGGGTCCACATAGTCCGGCGACCATTGTGCTACGATCAATTGATGCTTCCTCGCTCGGTACTTCGGCCACAGTGTCTTGCCCTCGGACAAGATGATGTCGGATTTAACGCCAATCTTCGCCAGGGATGCCTGCACCGATTGGGCGATTTCTGGGTAGGGAGATTTTCTTAAAGTATCTATGACAATGGAAAATCCATCACCATGGCCTGCTTCAGAAATTAAAGCCTTGGCTTTGGCCAGATCCATCCTAAAGGGTTTTTCATCCAGGGATCCCCACAAACCGGACGGCCAGAACGCCTGATGAATTTTGTACTGACCGGCTAGAAAGGAACTGGCCATACCTTCATAGTCGACCACATAGCGAATGGCCTTGCGTACCTTGTCCTTACCCAAAATGGGGTGGGCATTGTTGGTTGCCATGTATATTAGCGCCGCCTTGGGGTAATCGTCGACTATGATGCCGGTATTGTTTTTAAGGCCCCTTATTTGGTCCGGCGTCAGGTCTCGGGCCATGTCAGCGTCACCCTTTTCGACCATCAAGCGCTGCGCTGAATTCTCCGGCACATGGCGCAGGACCACGCGCTTCATGGCCGGGGCGCCATGTCGGTAGTTAATATTTGAAACCAGGGTTACTAACTCGTTCGCCTTCCAGGTCTGCAGACGATAGGGGCCCGATCCAGCAGAATGGTTTTTCAACCAGCCGTACCCCAGGTCACCGTCAATCTCATGCTTCATCACCTCTTTCATGTCGACGACAGAGCCGACACCGGCAGAGAGCGCGTTTAGCAACAGGCCTGGCGAAAAATCTGCCATCATGGTGACGGAGACATGCGTGCCATCCACGGGCTTGATCAGGCCATCCACGTTGTTCTTATTCCAACCAAACTGGGTCAAAATGAAGGATGGCGTCTTTTTCATCTTCACGACCCGGCGCAGAGAAAATGCCATATCGTACGCAGTGACAGGATTGCCAGAATGAAATTTTTGGCCGCCACGAACCTTAAAAACGATAGTTTTTCCGTCACCACTAACTTTGTAGCTTTCAGCCACGCCACCGACCAGCTTGCTCAGGTCCTCTGCTTCGAACATCATAACTCTGTCGTAGACATTTGCGATGACTTCACCACCGGTAAACTCAAACACTTCCGCAGGATCCAGGGTAATGAGGTCATCGATATTCTTGGCCATGATCAACATATCTTTTGGCGTGCCGGCCCTAGCTGGGCCTGTCACGGGCAACGTCCAAGCCAAAATAAGCGCGGCAGCAAGTGCAACGCCCTTAGATCTCATTTTCATCTTTCTCTCCCCCGTTTTGGTAAATCGGTCGCTGTTCTTCACGACACATTGGCGCGCTTATTGTCTTTCGCGACAGGCTGGCAGGCAAGGGCCTATCATGACAGGAGATGCAATTTCTGGAATTATCGCAGGATTTCGTCACCTAACTTAATGAGCCGGCAGCAGGAATTAAGTAACAATTTCCTAAATTATCCGATAAATTTGGACTTCGTCACACAATCGTCGTAGC
This sequence comes from uncultured Rhodospirillaceae bacterium, assembly GCA_964507245.1. Classification (GTDB taxonomy): domain Bacteria; phylum Pseudomonadota; class Alphaproteobacteria. The sequence continues at coordinate 918 of CAZDQC010000173.1, read as the reverse complement.
CGGTGGCAAAGAACGGTTCAATATCACGCTAGTTTGCGAATGCCGGGATGGCAACCACGGACGGACCGTTGTATAGGGCGTCTGATTTGAACAATTTGGTCAACTCTAGACCCAGTCGATCAGGAAACTGAATATCAATGACGACTAGATCAGGGTCGTTTTTCCGCCAGTATTAATGATATGGCTAAATCAGCGGATACTGGCGCTTGGGCGGCAGCTCCGACGAGCCTTCGTGCTATTCCCGGACCCTTGGCGAAGTGATACAAGCCTATAATAACTCGGGTTAGTCGCTCAATTGCAACTGCATTTGTCGCGGTGGTCTACCTTAAAATTCCTTAACTATTCTCAAGCCTATCTGCTCATCAGAACAAGACTAGCCGTCATATCATCCGTTGTTCGACCGCTTGAGAGCGGACGGTTTTTTGAAGTTTTTCGAATGCGCGAACTTCAATCTGACGAACTCTTTCACGGCTGATATTATAGACGTTGGAAAGTTCCTCCAAAGTCTTTGGCTCGTCCGTCAGGCGCCGCTCCATGATGATATGTTTTTCGCGGTCGTTTAGATTACCCATAGCGTTCATTAGTAATACGCGGCGTTGCTGCAACTCTTGCGATTCCGCCAGCTCCGTCTCCTGATCGACGCTGTCGTCCACCAGCCAGTCCTGCCACTCCCCCTCGCCCTCAGCCCGCAAAGGCGCGTTCAGCGAGTTATCCGGTGCGGCCAACCGCCGGTTCATGGACACGACATCTTTTTCCGGCACATTTAGAGCGGTGGCAATTTTTTCCACCTGATCCGGCTGCATATCACCTTCGTCAATGGCCTGGATTTGGCCCTTGAGCTTCCGCAGCTTGAAGAACAACTTTTTCTGTGCCGCCGTAGTTCCGATCTTGACCAGAGACCAAGAACGCAAGATGTAT
>CAZDQC010000172.1:4587-6098 GCA_964507245.1 uncultured Rhodospirillaceae bacterium | reverse complement strand
CTAATTGGAACAAATGCCCAAGAAAGAGCGGAAGCCCGTATGTGGAACCGTCGAATTGAGCAGAAAATTACCGATAATATATACGCCGGGTTCCGATTTGGAGAAGGTATTGACATGTTCAAAAACCGAATGCGGTGCCTGCCAGAAGCGGCAGATGGATTGAAAGCATCAGGCCAAGATGGGCTAGCGTGGCTTGATGAACAAATGGAGGGGAAAGAATTCATCTGTGGAGACCGCATTACAATCGCCGATTTGGTGCTCTATTGCTGCACAAATTTTTCGGCGGGAGTAGGTCAAACTATTGACGCCTCTCTCGGGAATATCAACGCCTGGTTCGACCGGATAAACCAACGGCCAAGCGCAGAAGCCAGTCTACACCCGGCCGCCGATACAGTTGGCATGAAGGGTTAGGCTACTGGTCTCCAAATTATTTGAACCCCTTGCGCCTGTTTTATAGCGGAGTGTCTGGTCTGTATTGAGTTGCCGCTGGGCAGGTTGGCGTCGATGGGCTAGTTCGCAATACCTCACGACTCCAAAGGTCAGCACTGATCTGCTACGGTGGTTTCCATTGGTGATTTGGACCGTACGTTGACTGTACCCCAAGGAGAGATTGAGATGCAGCGTTCTTTGCGGCTACGACAATTGATGGAAGAAGGCGTCGTAATAGCGCCCGGCGTGTATAACGCCTTATTCGCTAAGGCAGTCGAAAAGACTGGCTTCGATGCCATCTACATCACCGGCTTTGGCACGGCAGCACGGTACGGCTATCCGGATGTAGGCCTAATTACCCAGACGGAGATGGTACAAAATCTGCGCCACATCTGCCGCGCCACGTCCATTCCGGTCATTGCTGACGCCGACACCGGCTACGGGAATATTATTAATGTCCGCCGCACAGTGCGCGAATACGAACGCGCTGGGGTCGCCGGTTTTCATCTCGAGGACCAGGTCTTCCCCAAAAAATGTGGCTTCATGGAGGGCAAGGCAGTAATTCCCCTCGATGAGCATGTGCAGAAGATACGTGCTGCGCTCGATGCACGTCGGGATCCGGATACCGTGATCATTGCCCGTACCGATGCCCTGGCACCGAACGGCTGGGAGGATGCCTTAGTTCGCGCCCGGGCGTACCGCGAAGCCGGCGCAGACCTCGTATTTGTCGACGGTATCCGCACCTTGGGCGAACTGGAAATCTACAGCCGAGAACTGGCCCAGAAGGGTATTCCTTGCCTCTATAACGGCGGCCTAGTCACAGGCAAGACTGCTCAAGACATGGGCTTTAAGATCCAGATACTGGCTGGCCTGGCCCTTGGAGCCGTATTCAAGAGTGCTACGGCGGCGATGCAAGAGTTGAACAGCAGCGGATCCACACGGCAGACCATGGCCCAATTCGCTTCACTGCCTGCGGACGACAATGTAAACGAAATCCTTGGCGTTCCGGAGATCTACGAGTTGGAACAGCGTTACGATTTGGCCTCCGAAGGCGAGGCAACACAATGAGTAGTCCTGGAGCT
>CAZDQC010000172.1:0-4487 GCA_964507245.1 uncultured Rhodospirillaceae bacterium | reverse complement strand
ACGGTGCGCGAATACGAAAACGCCGGCGCAGCTGCAATGCATATAGAGGACCAGGTTTTTCCGAAACGCTGCGGGTTCTTCGAGGGCAAACAATGTGTTCCCATGGAAGAGCATGTGCAAAAGATCCGAGCCGCCTTAGATGCCCGATCCGAACCCAACCTGGTTATCATTGCCCGTACCGATGCAGTGGCACCTAACGGTTGGGACGATGCAATCCGCCGGGCTGAGGCCTACCGTTCCGCTGGCGCAGACATGGTTTTTGTTGACGGCATCAAGACCGTGGACGACATGGATACTTATACTACCCGTTTAGTAGAACAAGGCGTGCCGTGCTTGTACAATGGCGACTTATTGCCTGCACCCGAAGTGGCAAAGCGCGGTTTTAAGATCATGATAACCGGCGGCGGCCACGCATTGTCCTACGCCGCGGTCCGCCAAGCCCTACTTGACCTTAAACAGGGTGGCGGCGGCGAAGGTCGGGATCTAGAGCAGTTTAACACGATCACCAGCCTGCTGGGCCTGCCTGAAATCTACGAACTGGAAAAATGCTATGCCAGCAACTAATGGGCTGGACTTGATAAATTAAGGGAACGCACCATGGGCATGACAATCGCAGAGAAAATCCTTGCCGCACATGCAGGTACGGATCGTGTTACGCCTGGGCAATATTTGTGGTGCAAGGTAGATGCCACCAGTGGACACCGACTGGCCGACCTTGAGGCCCTAGGCGTTGATCAGGTTTGGGATCCGGAAAAGGTATTTTTGGTCGACGACCACCAGGCGCCACCGCCTACTATCTCCGCCGCTAACAAAGTTAAAGATCTTCGCCGTCTGGTTAAAAAATACGGCATCACCAACTATTTTGAATACGGCCGTGGCGGCATCTTGCATCAGGTGTTCGCTGAGAATGGCATGTACGCACCCGGCGATCTGGTTGCACAAGTCGATTCTCACTCCACTGCTGGGGGCGTGTTCAACGCCTGCGTCACTAACGCCAATCTCGACTCGGTACACGTTCTGGCCTTCGGCGAGCTATGGTTTCGGGTACCAGAGTCAGTACGGGTAATTTTAAATGGTACTTTGCCAGCTTGGTGTGTCGGTAAGGATGTGATCCTCAAAGTTGCAAGTGAGCTAGGCACCGACTACGGCCTTTACAAATCCGTGGAATATGTTGGGCCGGTGGCGACCCAGATGACCCTGGCGCAACGCTGGACAGTATCTAACATGGGAGTGGAGGTCGGTGCTAAGTTCGCCATCTTCGAGGCTGACGAAAAAACCGACGCCTTCCTAGCCGACCGGGTAAAACGACCCTACGAACACGTCACGGCAGATCCGGACGCCAGCTATGAAGCCGAGTACGAATTTGAACTGAGCGACCTAACACCAATGGTGGCGAGGCCTGGAGATCCCGGCAACGGTGTTTCAATCGAAGGGATGAAGGGAGAGCGGGTCAAAGTTGATCAGGCTTTCCTGGGCTCATGTACTAACGCACGCCTGGAGGACCTTGAAGTCGCAGCGCGCATTCTCAAGGGAAAACAAGTCCACCCTGACGTGCGCATGTTGGTAAGCCCCTCATCCCAGGAAGTATTTGGCCAGGCCCTGAAGGCAGGATACCTTGAAACCCTGGTTGAGGCTGGAGCCCTAGTAGAGCATTCAACTTGCGGCCCCTGCTATGGCGGACACCTTGGGGTTTTGGGAGATGGTGAGACCTGCATCTCGAGTAGCAACCGCAATTTCCGGGGCCGCATGGGCAGTCCGCTTGCAGAAGTATGGCTATCCAGCCCGGCCACTGTCGCAGCTTCTGCCATCGCCGGCGAGATTGTCGACCCGCGTGACTACCTCTAACGTAGCGGGAAGGAACAGAATTATGGAAACCATTCATACAGGCCGGGTCTGGAAATTCGGCGAGCGCATCAGCACCGATTTTATGATGCCTGGCCACCGGGTGCTAGCAAATCCCGATCTTTCAGTCGAGGAAGCGGCACAATTTTGCATGGAGGCCAACCGGCCAGGTTGGGCGTCAGAAGTCCGGCCTGGTGATATTCTAGTTGCCGGTATCAATTTTGGCTGCGGCTCTTCCCGCAACGGCTCGCAGTCATTAAAGGCATTACAAATCTCTGTGGTGTTAGCCGAATCCATCTCCCGCATCCATCTGCGCAACGCCGTCAATACCGGCCTACCCACCCTTGTGGCACCGGGCGTCAGCGAATTTGTAGAGGAAGGTCAGGAGCTCAAGGTGAATATCGTCACTGGCGAAGTGAAGAACCTCGCCACCGGTGCTGTGCTGCAGGCAGAACCCTGGGAGGAAGGGACACCACCTTACGAAATTCTCATGGCCGGTGGCTTGGATGCATATATGAAAGTGAAACTTAAGGAACGAGGCCTGATCTCTACTTGAGTTTTGATTTCAAGCCGTGCTTGACTTCCCGTTAATGAAGAGCAAGTTGGTCATTCAATCCACTCTGCCTGCGCCTAGACACCACTGGGAATTATCGAGAAACGATCAAATTCCGCGACAAACTAGCGGCAGATGTTTACGTAGATTTGAACGTGAATATTAACCAAGGCGGAGTGAAAGAAGAGGACCGGTGTTTCTGATGACGAAAGCCCCAACAAAGGCTACTAACGTTCGCTGGCAAACGATGGATATCGATAAGCAGGCCCGCGCAACACAGAAACATCAACGGCCCAGCGTGCTCTGGTTCACTGGCCTATCCGGTTCCGGTAAATCGACGATTGCAAATATCGTGGAAAAAACACTTCACGCTATGGACCGGCACACCTATCTGCTAGATGGCGATAACGTGCGTCACGGCCTAAGCCGGGACTTGGGCTTCACCGACGTCGATCGAGTGGAAAATATCCGGCGGATTGGTGAGGTTTCCAAGCTGATGATGGATGCAGGTCTGATGGTGCAAACGGCCTTCATTTCTCCTTTCAAGGCGGACCGCCGTATGGTGCGTGACCTAATGACTGAGGGAGAATTCATAGAGATCTATGTCGACGCGCCACTGGAAGTCTGCGCACAGCGGGACCCTAAAGGCTTGTACAAAATGGCCCGGGCCGGGAAAATAAAGAATTTCACAGGCTATGATTCGCCCTATGAAGAGCCTGAACGCTATGAACTGCGACTGGATACCGTTGAACTATCAGCTGAACAAGCCGCAGACAAAATCATAACGTATTTAAAACAGAATAATTATCTTGAGAACGGCAGCAACGACGATTAGCACAAATGGGGTCTAGCAGGCTGCTAACCCCGCAAGGCCCGCATCTGTTCTAAATAACCGTCAGGATTCAGGACGACATCGATTAGACTGGCTCCCTTGTGAACGGCCGCAGAAACCAATGCCGACTTCAATTCGTCTATGGAGCCCACACGCCACGCTTCCAGCCCGAGGCCCTTGGCGGCAGTTGCAAAATCAGGTCTATTCCATGTAAATCCAAGATCAGGTAGCTGTAATTCCTGACGCTTAATATCTATTAGAGACAAGCCGCCATCGTTGAAGACGATGACGGTCAGGTTGGCATTTTCTTGCACGGCTGTAACCAACTCACCCATGCACATCATCAAACCGCCATCGCCGGTTATGGCGACGGCGCCGCGTTCGGGGTCATGCATTGCGGCGGCCACAGCAGCAGGCAAGGCAAAAGCCATGGTCGCCAGGCCGTTGGAAATTAGTACATCATGGGGAAGGCTTGCAGGCCAGAAAGCAACTGCGGAAAACATGTGTGCGCCAGCATCAACGGCCAATCGGGGAGCACCCTCAAAGGCTTCCGCCGCGGCCTGAACAATTGAGACTGGGGTCAGACCGGGTCTACTTGGAAACATCATAGCTTGAAAAAATGCATCCCTGTGAGACGCGATCTCGCTGTAATCCCAATCCGAACTGGATAGACCGTCGGTTAATTGAACCAAAATTTGGGAGATCGGACCGTGAAGGCCCTCCAGCGGCGTCACATAGTGTTTGTCATGGCGCACCTCGCCTATGTCCACAACAGGGGCGTCATAGGCCCAAGGCTTGCGTATCATCTCAACGGGATCAAGCCCTACCAAAATAATCAAATCCGCCTGGGAGACGCAGGGATATTCTGCCTGGCCGCCGGTAAAAATGCCTGCAAAATTAGCATGCCCGTCAGGCACCACCCCCTTGGCCATATACGTCAACAGAACCGGCGCACTCAATGCCTCAGCAAAAAGGCGAACTGAGCTGGCATTTTCGCCAGAGGCACTTTCCAACCCAGCAACGATGACGGGCCGATGGGCCGCCGCAACGATTGTCCTAACGGCCTCAATATCTCCGACAAAAGGCGCCGTCTCTGGCCTTTCCAATTTGGCCGTAGCAGGCACCATGCGTTTGGCGTTACCGCCGGTAAGTTCAACATAGGTTGGGCCCTTTGGTGACTGGCACATAATAGCCAGCAACTGGTCAATCTCGACCGACGGATTATCGCCCGACAATGTCGACGTCGCCTTAGTAATTGGG
>CAZDQC010000171.1:0-6275 GCA_964507245.1 uncultured Rhodospirillaceae bacterium | reverse complement strand
ACACGATCGTAGAAAGGATAACTGCTGCGTTCAAGGGCCTGAGATATACTCCACCGACTCCAGGGGCAATTCGTGAATTGATCGGATTATCCTTGGAAGAGACAGTACAGCGTCTTTTGCCCGGGTCAGATGCATTAGCGGTTGACCGCCTAGTAGCTGCCTACCAAGAACAATTTATTGAACATCATAGGTCAGAAGGATCTCTTGAACCCTTGTTTCCACACGGGGACGAGGTGCTGCGAACGTTGCATTCACAGGATTATTTGCCGGGTGCCGCCACAGGGAAATCACAGCCTGGATTGGAGGCGGTCTTAGAGGACCATAAATTGCGAGACATTTTGTCTACCTTGCAGACAGCTGACGGGCATCCGGGAAAACCACATCCGTCTATGTTGCATCAGGCCATGACAGAAACCGGTGTGGAGGCTAATGATACCTTAATGCTTGGCGATACCAGTTTCGACATGGTCATGGCGATGAATACGGGCGCTCACCCTGTTGGCGCCGTCTGGGGTTACCACTCTGCCGACGCTTTGCGCGCTGCTGGTGCCCGCACCGTACTAGGAAATTATTGCGACTTGCTGCCATGTGTGGAGACGTTGTGGTCTGAGGTTTGAAATATCGGTGTGTGGCGTTAGCGCAATTGGGCGGTAAACATGCGGACAGGTGGGACTGATATTGGAGGAGTTGTGGCTAACTTTCGGTGCGCCGTTAGTCAACGTACATACAAATTGCAGCAGTAGCGCCGCCAACAACTGGGACCCGTATGAAAAGGTTTTACAAGAATGCCGTCGTGATCGAATTATGGGGTGGTTACGGGATAGAGCTAGACGGCCGTCGAATTCAGACGCCAAGAAAATCAACTTTTACCGTTGAGGCGAGAAAGGTTGCAGATGCCGTCGCCGCGGAATGGGCGAACCAAGGAGATGAAATCGTGGTGGCAAAAATGCCCATGTTTCGCCTGGCAAATACTGCTATCGACATGATCGCACCTCAGCGTGGTGCTGTGGTGGACAATTTGGCAGGTTATGGCAGTGCCGATTTGCTGTGCTATCGGGCGGATAGTCCAGCAGAACTAGTTCGACGCCAGAATGAACTATGGTCACCTTGGTTGACCTGGGCCTGCGACCAATATGACGCTGAACTGAAAACGACAAATGGCATTGGCCATGTTTCACAAAGTGAAGATGCCTTGGCAGCTCTGCGCGCTGTCGTAAACCGCCATGATATAATGGAACTGGCTAGCCTGAATGATTTGGTAACTATTTCTGGGTCCCTGGTTCTTGGTCTCGCTGTGAGTGACGGTGCCTTAGAAATTGCAACGGCGTGGAAGGCCATTCAGCTTGAAAATGATTTTCAAGCCGAAAAATGGGGCGAGGATGCCGAGGCAGCAACCCATGCAGTCCGCCTCTTCGAGGAATTCAAACATGCGGCGCTATTCCTGGCCTTCCATCGAACAAGCTAGAATAACTAAATTAACAATAACCCTTGGGAACCTATGTTCTCGCACGGTGGGATGGATTAATGTTGGACATTTGAACCGAAACGGGCATTTCTGCCATACGATGCTGTGAAAATCCGCCCGGTATCGTGCTATCAAGGCCTTTGGCAAATTGACATCCCAAATGGGAGGAAGCAAATACATGCAGGATATCCTGCGCCAACTCGAGGCAAAACGCGCGGCGGCGCGCGCCGGGGGCGGCGAAAAACGCATTCAGGCACAGCACAATAAGGGCAAATTGACTGCTCGGGAACGGCTGGAGCTTTTGCTCGATACAGGTTCGTTTGAGGAGTACGACATGTTTGTCGAACATCGCTGTGAAGATTTCGGCATGGACGAAATGCGCATTCCTGGCGATGGCGTCGTGACCGGTTGGGGTGCCATCAACGGCCGGCTGGTATTCGTGTTCAGCCAGGATTTCACAGTCTTCGGCGGTTCTCTGTCAGAGGCCCATGCTGAAAAAATATGCAAGATCATGGATCAGGCGATGAAAGTTGGCGCGCCCGTCATTGGCCTAAACGATTCTGGTGGCGCCCGTATACAGGAGGGCGTTGCTTCTCTTGGCGGCTATGCAGAAGTGTTCCAGCGCAATGTCATGGCATCTGGCGTGGTGCCGCAAATTTCCGTCATCATGGGACCCTGCGCTGGCGGTGCGGTCTACTCACCGGCTATGACCGACTTCATCGCTATGGTCAAGGACAGCTCCTACATGTATGTCACTGGCCCGGATGTGGTGAAAACGGTTACACAGGAAGAGGTGACCCACGAAGAGCTGGGGGGCGCTACGACCCACAGTAAGAAATCTGGCGTCGCTGACCTTGCATTTGAAAACGATATAGAGGCGTTAGCCGAAATTCGCCGTCTATTTGATTTCTTACCCCTGTCGAACAGAGAAAAAGTACCGTACAGGCCCACCAATGACCGCGTCGACCGGCAGGAAATTTCCCTCGACACCTTAGTGCCGGAAAATCCCAACAAGCCCTATGACATCAAAGAATTGTTGGTGAATGTTGCGGATGATGGCGATTTCTATGAAATTCAACGGGATTTCGCGGCCAATATCGTTATTGGCCTTGGCCGCATAGACGGTTCGACAGTTGGCTTCGTGGCGAACCAACCCATGGTCTTAGCCGGTGTCCTAGATATTGATTCCGCCCGTAAGGGCGCCCGCTTTGTTCGGTTTTGCGATTGCTTTAATATTCCCATTGTAACATTCGTGGATGTGCCAGGTTTCTTGCCTGGCACGGCCCAGGAATATGGCGGCATTATCATGCATGGTGCCAAGTTACTCTATGCTTATGCCGAAGCAACCGTGCCCAAGGTTACGGTGATTACCCGCAAGGCCTATGGCGGTGCTTACGACGTCATGGCATCAAAGCATCTGCGCGGTGACTTAAACTTTGCTTGGCCTGGGGCGGAAATCGCAGTTATGGGTGCGAAGGGTGCAGTGGAGATCATTTTCCGTTCGGAGCTGGGCAATCAGGAACGGATCGAAAATTTAACTCAAGAATATTCCAAAACCTTCGCTAACCCCTTTAGCGCCAGTAAACGGGGTTATATCGACGATGTCATTATGCCACATGATACGCGTCGCCGCGTCGCGCGAGCTTTGACCATGCTAAAGAACAAAAGTCTCGACAACCCGCGGAAAAAGCACGGCAATATTCCGCTCTGAAGGAAAGTAACCCTTGTATGTTTTCAAAGATCCTGATTGCCAATCGTGGTGAAATCGCTTGCCGCGTGATTAGAACCGCGAAGGCCATGGGAATTGGGACGGTAGCCGTTTTCTCGGAAGCGGACACCGATGCTTTGCATGTGGCCATGGCGGACGAAGCTATTGCTATTGGCCCGGCCCCGACCGCGGAAAGTTATCTAGTTAGTGAACGAATTCTTGAGGCTATCGAGCGCACTGGTTCGGATGCTGTCCATCCGGGTTATGGTTTTTTGTCAGAAAATCCGGAATTCGCGCGGGAGCTGGCAGAACTGGGAGTGACCTTTATTGGCCCACCCATTGGCGCCATTGAGGTCATGGGCGACAAGATCGCCTCAAAGAAACTTGCACAGGAGGCGGGCGTTAATTCAGTGCCTGGCCATTTGGAGGTTTTAGACGATGTAGACCATGCTGCGCGGGTTGCCGAAAGCCTCGGCTATCCGGTGATGCTGAAAGCCTCTGCCGGCGGCGGCGGTAAAGGTATGCGCGTAGTTAATACTGAGGCTGAAGTGCGGGAAGGATTTACTTCTGCTGTCAACGAAGCAAAATCTAGTTTTGCAGATGGCCGCGTGTTTGCTGAAAAATTTATAGAACAGCCCCGACACATTGAAATTCAGCTTCTTGCCGATGACCACGGCAATTGTATCTATCTGGGTGAGCGGGAGTGCTCCATTCAGCGGCGTCATCAAAAGATTATAGAAGAAGCTCCCAGTCCTTTTCTTGATGAAAAAACACGTCAGGCTATGGGCGAGCAGGCCGTGGCTCTGGCTAGGGCCGTGGACTATCGGTCCGCCGGAACCGTGGAGTTCATCGTCGACAAGGATATGAATTTCTATTTTCTGGAAATGAATACCCGACTGCAAGTAGAGCATCCGGTGACCGAAATGGTCTACGGCGTGGATCTTGTAGAACAGATGATCCGCATCGCGGCGGGCGAACCTATGACCCTGTCGCAAGAGGATATTTGCGCCGATGGATGGGCAATTGAATGCCGTTTGTATGCTGAAGATCCGTATCGAAATTTCATGCCCTCAATTGGCCGATTGGTACGTTGCCAGCCGCCAGAACAGTCAAATAGCGTCCGCATCGATACCGGCGTAGTCGAAGGCTCAGAAATTACCATATTCTATGACCCTATGATCGCTAAGTTGATCACTTGGGGGCAGGACCGTGCCGCCGCTATTAGTGCCATGGAGGCCGCCCTAGATGGTTATTACGTCCGGGGTATCAATCACAATTTGAGCTTTCTATCTGCCTTAATCACCCATCCGCGGTTCATCGAAGGGCGGCTGACTACGGCATTGATTGATGAGGAGTACCCCGACGGTTTTGTAGGGGCTCCGCGCGAAGGTATAGTTCTTGAGGCGCTGTTGGCTGCTAGTGTTCTGATGCACCACCGGCGTGTACGTCACGAGGGTTCTATTGATGGTCAACTGCGCGATTTTCGACCCACGTTCGGCGTTGAGTGGGTAGTTTGCCTTGAAGGTGCCCATCATGAAGTAACGGTGGCGGACGTTGAAGATGGCTTTGACGTCAGCTTGGGCGAGCAGTTGATAGCGGTGCGCAGCGATTGGCGTCCAGGTCAGCGTTTGTTTCATGGCAATGTCAACGACCGCAACGTTACCATTCAGGCCGATCCGGTGGCCGGCGGCTTCCGTCTGTGTCATGGCGGTGTTGAAGCGACTATCATCGTGCGCGTACCGCGGGCGGCCGAACTGGCTGCCTTAATGCCCGTAAAACTGTCTCCAGATACAGCTAAATATCTGCTGTGCCCCATGCCCGGCTTAGTAGTGTCACTAGATGTGGAGGAGGGCGAGGAGGTCAAGACTGGTCAGGCTCTTGCCGTCGTCGAAGCCATGAAGATGGAGAACATCCTGCGAGCTGAGCGGGACGGTGTGATTGCTGACTTGCGCGTGGCACCCGGCGATAGCGTGGCCGTGGATGAGATTATGTTAGAATTTGAATAGGCTGTCCCATGGCGGCAGTTTTTCGAACAGTCCGTGTCGTGATGTCCGGCCAGGTACAGGGGGTGTGGTACCGAGGTTGGACGGTGAAATCTGCTAGGGCACTGGATCTGTGTGGTTGGGTACGGAACCGCCGGGACGGTACGGTCGAAGCGGTGTTCGGTGGCCCGGAGCCGGCCGTCGAAATCATGCTGACCCGCTGTCATAGTGGACCGCCGGCGGCCCGAATCGATTCGGTTTCAGTGGCGGCTTGGGATGGTGAAACGGGGACTGGTTTCTACCAATTACCTACCATATGACTAGACGTGCGCTTGCCCAGGCCGAAATTCCGAAGGCATCTGTAATCAGAATTCATGGCCTCGACAGTGTTAGCAACGCGTAGAGCGATGGGAAGAGGGATAAAAAATGTTCAATACCCGAAGTCGGAAATGATGTTCAGCGGGCAAATTTACCGCAAATCTTGACGATCAAAAATCTACGCCTTCCATGGCGCGGAAGTGAGATTTCTCAATCCAGTGGTGGTTGCACGTTGTCGGGAAGAGGCATTTTGAAAACATTTAAGGTCATCGCCACCATCCCGTAATACCCCAATATGCCAACCAAATCCACGAGGCCCTGTTCACCTAGGTATTGTTTTGCCTCTTCATACTTGGCGTCAGATACAGTGCTCTCAAGATAAAGCTCGGTGCAGAAATGATAAACTGCAGACTCGTCGGGATTTGTGAAATGGGGAACCTCCCGGCGTTGAATCGCTGTGATAATTTTAGGGGACAATCCACCTTTTTCTGCCATGGGAGCATGAGCATACCACTCGAATTGAGCAGTCCAGTGTCGAGCAGTTATTAGTATAGCCAATTCCGATAATCGGGGTTCTAAGGCGCTATTAAAGCGACAGTATTCGCCTACGGCCTGTGCCCTGTCCCCAAAAATTGGGCTATGCATCCAGGCTTGAAACGGTCCGCCCATGCCGCCCCGGGGACCTGAAATTATGTTGTCATACAAACGCCTCTGCTTCGCATCCATATTTTCTGGCTCAATTAGGGCGATGCGGGGCATGTGATGATCCAATCAAGGTGTCTTTTTGCGAGGTCACAGTATC
>CAZDQC010000170.1:0-6380 GCA_964507245.1 uncultured Rhodospirillaceae bacterium | reverse complement strand
GGAGACGTTTTTGTGGCCATGGCGGCCGCAGCCATGCGTACCAGTACCATTCGCTTAGCTACGGGTGTTTTGATCCCCTCAAATCGTATCGCGCCAGTTACTGCTAATGCATTCGCTTCTCTGAACGCAATGGCCCCCGGCCGGATCGATTTTGGTGTTGGAACGGGGTTTACTGGACGGCGTACCATGGGCTACGGCGCCATGAAAATGGACGATATGGAGGCACATATCGAAGCAGTTTATGGCATGCTTGGTGGTGAAATTATACCAGTACCCTTTGAAGGCGAGATGCCAAAGGCAAACTTTCTGAATCCGGATTTGGGTCTTATCAATATAGAGGACCCCGTGCCCTTGCATATTTCTGCCTTTGGCCCGCGCGGTCGGGCCTTGACCGCCAAAAAGAAGGCCGGCTGGATCGATATCGTATTTACGGAACGTACTGGCTTGCGGGACCTGCAACGTATGCAAACCAGCTGGGCCGAGGAGGGTAATGCACCAGAAGATTTATATGCGACTATGTTGACACTCGGCTGCATACTCGAGCCGGGCGAGAATTACGACAGCGATCGCGCCATTGCTCACGCTGGACCAGGAGCAGCAATTTTTATGCATGCAATTGTCGAGGCGGAAGCAAAAAGCGGTGAGCAAATTCCCTTGCCAGACTGGCAGCGGGAACTGATTGATCAATATCATACTCTTTATCAATCCTATAAGCCCAGTGATGCCAGGTATTTATCTTTGCATCGTGGTCACATGATGTTTGTGCGTGATGACGAAAGACACCTGGTCACAGGAGATTTAATCCGGGAAAAGACCTTTACAGGAACTCGTGATGAAATTGTGGAACGTTTGACCAATTTGAAAAATGCCGGCTATAGCCAGATTGCAGTGCAATACAATCCGGGCCGCGAAGATATGATCGAGGACTGGGCGCCAATCCTGAATGCGGTGAAGGCGGCATGAACGAAAATCGGTACGTACGACAAATTCGTTCTCATTAGAAGCGGACGGACTCTGTGCGTTTGGGCAAATCTGGAGTGGGTGCCTTTATGAATAAACGCCACGATATTACGATCGAAGCAAATGGCCAGACGCTCGCGGCTTGGCTCTATCCGAAAACGGCAACCTGTCCACTGATAATTTTGAGTCATGGCTTTTCGGCACTCATGGCCATGGGATTAGAGGATTACGCGACAGCTTTCGCATCTGCCGGATTTGCCGTTTTGGTCTATGATCATCGCAATTACGGTGTTTCCTCTGGTTGGCCTCGTAACGAGACCGACCCTTGGCAACAAGTAGAGGACATGCGTGCTGTTATTTCGTATGGACGCAACTTGCCTTTTGTAGACAAGGATCGGATTGGGTTATGGGGAACCTCTTACGCCGGCGGGCATGCGCTCACGGTTTCCTCTCTGGACAAACGGATTTCCTGCGTCGTCTCGCAGGTGCCCTTGGTGTCGGGTAAGAGAAATTTTGATGCCTGGGTGCCCGAAAAAAGTCGGCCTCGTTTCGTTGAACGGTTGGCTGAGGATAGAGATAGGCGGGCGCGGGGTGAATTCCCAATGGTCACGCCTGCTGCTATTCCCGGTTCTGAAACGGCAGAATGGGTTGAGGCGGTGGATAAGGAAGGCCTTTACCCAAACGAAATTACCTTGCGTAGCCTAGATCTTATGCGAAGTTATGAACCCATGTCGTTTATCGAAGGAGTTGCACCGACGCCTTTACTAATGATTATTGCGGATCAGGACACGCAAACGCCAGTGGCTTGGCAACGGGAGGCATTCGAATTGGCTGGTGAACCAAAGAAATTGGTCACTTTGTCCGGGCGCCACTACGACCCTTATACTCGATTATTTGAGGAATCAGGGGGAGCCGCATTAGACTGGTTTAAAGCCTATCTGCTATAGAATATTAGGGTGGCACAGCAGGTGCAGATATAGCTGTCGATCTTGCTCCAGAAGAAGTAGCGGAGGAAGAGCATGTTGATGAAGTGGTGTGAAGAATATCACTGCCTTATTTTGCTTTAACCAATCCACCCTGACGTATATCAACAACACGACTTTCTACATCCGGATCAGGCATTGGGTCATGTTTTAGTAATTTATTTTGGGTCCATTGCTGTTTCCTAGGTTCATAATCTGGCAATGCTAATCATTATTGATGCGGCCAGGCACACGACGGACCCTCCCGGGACCTGCTAGCCACATGGCGGCAATTGAAATTAGGCAAACCGCCATGGCT
This sequence comes from uncultured Rhodospirillaceae bacterium, assembly GCA_964507245.1. Lineage (GTDB taxonomy): Bacteria > Pseudomonadota > Alphaproteobacteria. Next base: position 4,139 of record CAZDQC010000170.1, on the reverse strand, counting down.
AAAAAAAAGGCGCGATCATAATTGCCTTGAATATCATAGGACAGACCTGTTAACCACGGCCCCAATGCCGCCCCCATGCTTGCAGCTGTCGCAAGAATACCAAAAATTACACCATATTGTTTGCCTGCGAATAGATCGGCGGGAATGGCAGCGAATACCGTCGAAGTTCCGTAACCAATGAATCCCTGCAGGCCAACCATCAGGTATACGAGCCATACTTCGGGCCATTGCTGTAGTAGATACAGACAGCCATATGTTGCGAGGAAACCCATCAAGGCTATGGTATAGGCCCATTCTCTGCCAATTCGGTCAGAAATATGGCCAACACAAATTTGGCCTACGACGCCCGTCAAACCCACTAAGCCTAACGCGAAGGCAGCAGTTTCTGCCGATATGCCAATATCGATGAGATACTGGGTTTGATGAACTTGAACCGCGTACCACACGTATAATCCGGCAATAAAGGACACCATTAACCACCAGTATCGCGTTGTTCGCATGGCCTTGCCCAAGGTCCATTCTGTTTCCACCCAGGCACGATCGACAATGCTCCTATCCGTAACCCTACCGTTTTCAAAATTTAACGTTGTCGGTTTTTTGTCACCGTCGGGCGATAGTCCAAGATCTTCTGGCTTGTGACGTTGGAAGAGCACGTTTAATGGCACAACTACCACCACGATGATAAAGGCCAAAATCCAGCAACTTTCCCTCCAACCGGCTGTATCTATTGAATGCTGCATCCAGGGAAATATGATCATAGAGCCAAGGCCTACGCCGGCAAAGGCCAAGCCCAAGGCTAGTCCGCGACGCCTCGTGAACCAATTTGGTAAAAATAGTGTATGCCCGATATAGCTCATAAAAATTGAACCACCGACCACGAAAACACCAAGGGTCAAATAAAAATGCCAGGGAACAGTGCCGTAGGTTGCGGCGATTAACCCAAAGCTGACCAGGACTGCTCCTGTGGGTAGTACGACGCGGGGGCCCGTCCGATCCATAAGTATTCCGATGGCAGGCGTAATTAGAGCAGAAATGATAAAACCGATGGAAAATGTGGCCGCTAGGCTGCCGCGGCTCCATCCAAACTCATCCAATATAGGTGGAAATAATAGGGAAAATGCTGTGCGTGAATTCACGCCAATACCCATAGTAATAAAGGCAACGGCTACGACCACCCAGCCGTAAAAGAATGGAAAAGAGCGCCACCTCTCAGGTTCCTTGGGCAACGTCAGGTCATCTGCCATCCACGACCCACCACTTCGCGACGGAACTATGTGATATTTCGTGCAAGAATTTCGGGCAATTACTAAACATGGGGGCGGATATTGCGGGCTCTATCTCATCATCAATACAAATATAATTTGCTTGGGACAGGACCTTAACTCCTTCATAGCCTACCTGGGTACAGTACAAATGAATGGTGTGCGTATTTTTCTTTGTCAAACATGTCATGTTTCTGACAATGGTCTGCTCATAATGTTTAACAAATTTTATGATGACCACTGCCATTAGTGGCCATGGACGGACATTTGTGCCAGGAATATCATCGAACCTACACCTGGATCGGAAGCAATCATGCAACATTTTTTCGATAATTTCGAACCGTTGGATGAAAGGGTTCGCAAAATTTCACTCGAAGAAACTATAGCCTCTGCGCCAAAGGATTTTGATGATTTATGGATATTCGCCTATGGGAGCTTGATGTGGGATGCGACATTTGATCACTTCGAAAAATCGACCGCAATATTGAGAGGTTGGCACAGAGATTTGTGTGTCTGGACCGTGTTAGCTCGCGGGACGCCGAACCTTCCAGGATTAACGCTAGGTTTGGTTGCTGGCGGCGTTTGTGAGGGAGTCGCCTTTAAGATTGGTGAGGCGGAACGGTCTGAAATGCTGGTATCAATTTGGGAGAGAGAAATGTGGACGGATGTCTACGTGCCGACTTGGGTTTCTATCGAGTGCGAGAAACAAACGCGTGCAGCAATTACTTTCACGACAAATAAGGACAGCTCGCAATTTGCGCGAGACCTGTCCATTGAACATGTGGTGGATCATGTCGTTCAGGCCAGAGGAAAGAATGGCCCGTGTTGGGAATACCTATTCAGGACAATGAATAAGTTACGGGCTCTCAGTATCGAAGAACCGCACCTTCATAGTGTGAGTGAATTGGCAAAAGCCCAGATGGATACTGGCTAGTTTTTCTTTTGAAATAATCGGTTTTTATCGTCAGTTTTTCAGGTTGGTGTATATCTGGATCTCATTAGCCACCAGGAAATTTAACACTCCTTAGTCCATGTTAGGCTTGAGATGCCGGTTTATTATCAACACTCTACGTGAGTGCAAGAGCTTGATCCAGGTCGGCAGTCAGGTCGTCTACGGCTTCGATGCCAATCGATAGACGGATCACGTCGGCTCCCGCGCCGGCGGCTTCTTGTTGTTCTGGCGTCAACTGCCGATGGGTAGTAGATGCGGGGTGAATAATGAGGCTGCGGGTATCACCGACGTTTGCTAGGTGCGAGAATATTTCTACCGCATTGACCACCGTTTCCCCGGCTACAAAACCTCCCTTAACACCGAAAGTGAATACGGCGCCGGCACCCTTCGGCAGATATTTTTTCGCTAATTTATGAAAGGGATTGTCTGGCAAGCCGGCATAAGACACCCATGCCACCTTGGGATGGGCATCAAGGAACTCCGCAACTTTTTGAGTATTGACGCAATGCCTTTCCATCCGCAGGGGTAACGTTTCCACTCCTTGCAGCAAATTCCAGGCCGATTGGGCTGATAGCGTTGGGCCATAGTCCCTTAAGGCCACAGCGCGCATCTTCATGGAAAATCCAAAATCACCAAAGGTCTCTGCGAAGGTTAGGCCGTGATAGGCCGGATCTGGTTGGGTCATCGAGGGAAATTTATCATTCTGGTACCAATCAAATAGTCCGGATTCCGCCACCAAGCCGCCCATTGTGTTGCCGTGACCACCTATAAACTTGGTGGCGGAATGCACCACTATGTCCGCACCCCAGTCGAATGGTCGGCAGAGATAGGGTGTGGCCAAAGTGTTGTCCACCACCAGAGGTACTCCCCATTCCTTGGCGATGGAGGCGAGTGCTTCCAAATCCAAAACCACACCGCCCGGATTAGCCAGGACTTCACAGAATATGAATTTTACTTTGTCGTTCATTGCGGTGCGTAACTGACTGGGGTCAGTCATGTCCACAAAATTGCAGTTCCATCCAAGCTTGGCAAAGGAGATCCCGAATTGAGTTATGGAGCCTCCGTAAAGGTTCTTGGATGCAATAAATTGATCGCCTACATCCAGCAAGGTCGCGGCAAGCAAAAACTGAGCAGCATGACCGGATGCACAAGCCACAGCGCCCCGACCGTTTTCCAGGGCGCAAATTCTCTCTTCCAACACTGACACCGTAGGATTGGTCAATCGGGAATAGATAAATCCAAAGGTTTGCAGATTAAAAAGTTCGGCTGCGTGATCCGCATCTTGAAATACGAATGCATTACTCTGAAATATTGGTGTGCTGCGTGCGCCAGTTGTGGGATCGGGGCGGGCTCCCGCGTGAACGGCCAGTGTTTCGAAACCATAATCATCGGACTTACTCATGCACGTGGCATCCGCAAAATTTTGGAGGTGATAATCTTAGTATTGATACCGCTCCAGGACAGCTCTCCCGACAGACGAGCGAACTCAATCTTGGGACAGCGATCCATGATTACGGTCATTCCGGCCGCCTGGGCGAGCTCCGCTGCCTCGTCATTGCGAATACCCAGCTGCAGCCATAGAACCTCTATGTTCTTGTCCTTGACTAATGCGGTTGCGTCCTCTGCTACACCGAGGGCGGCCTCCGACGAGCGGAATACGTCCACCATATCGATGTCGCCGGGTATGTCCGACAAAGTGGCGTACACGGTCTCGCCCAAAATTTCAGTGCCGACGCGTCCCGGATTTACTGGGATCATGCGATAGCCGCGTCGTTGGAGATATTTCATTGCAAAGAAGCTCGGTCGCTTCCAGTCCCCACTGGCCCCGACCATAGCAATCGAGCGGACCCGTGAGAGAATGTCACGCAGGGTTGCATCAGAGTAATGTAATGGCTCGGTCAATTATCGCTCCAAACGGGTTCACG
>CAZDQC010000169.1:0-6380 GCA_964507245.1 uncultured Rhodospirillaceae bacterium | reverse complement strand
GATTGACAGGCGGCGCAGACGCCGCTCAATTCAACAGTTTCAGCGGCAATTGCGAAACCCATCCGCCCCACTAGGCTGTCGATGGCGCCGTCCAGTTGCCCGTCACGAACTTCTACCGCCGTACCACAGTCTTGGCAAATAAGAAAATGTGCAGCCTGGCGTGCCCCGTCATGACCGCCCGGATGACCGCAGCCGATGAAAGCCTGCAGACTGTCTAGACGATGAACAAATCCCTGCCGACACAGGAAATCCAACGTCCTGTAGATCGTCGGCGGAGCGACGCGACCGCGATTGTCCTGTAGCATAGCAAGCAAGTCATAAGCACCAACCGGAGAATGCCCACGCCAAATCAGTTCCAACACCTGCCGCCTCAAAGGCGTCAAACGCTCACCACGCTGGGCGCAAATTGCCTCAGCCGCATCCAAGGCCGCAAAGATACAATTGGCATGATCATGTTCCGGCGCCGTAAAAGGATTTTCCACCCTGTTCTTCCTCATACAGGTTCCTCCCTCTTACGAGATTTCCATAGAGAACCGGCCGGCAAGGGCAAGGAACACAGAAACATAAACGTCGCGGCCGCTACAATCGCCGCACCGGCCGGCAAATCCCACCAATAAGATGCCGCCAGGCCAAATATGACCGACAGACCCGCACTCAACGCAGCTGCAACAGCCATTCCTTCTGGATTTGAGGATAGGCGCCGCGCCGTGGCCGCCGGAATGATCAACAGCGAGATCACCAGCAATATACCGACAACTTTCATGCCGACGGCTATCACTACCGCCATTAAAAGCGTAAACAAGATCTTCATAGTCGCCGTGGCCACGCCTTCAACTCGAGCCAAATCTTCATTAACAGTCGACGCCAACATAGGGCGCCAAAAAAATAGGCCGCAGCCCACGACCAGTATCACCAGGCCAAAAATGACCAGCAAATCAGTGTCATTCAACGCTAGAATATCCCCGAACAGATAACTCATAAGGTCGACCCTCTGGCCTTCCACCAACGCCAGAGCCAAGAGACCAAGCGCCAGCGAGGCGTGTGCTAAGACACCGAGCAGGGTGTCCGACGCGATCAGTTGACCGCGGTCCAGAAACAGAAAACCGCTAGCCATGGCAAGACAAAGTATAGTAATGCCTAGATCAGGCGGCCAACCCAGCAACAAAGACAAAGCGACGCCCAACAAGGCCGAATGCGCCAAGGCGGCTCCAAAATAAATCATGCCCCGCCAGATCACAAAACACCCCAAGGGTCCTGCGACTCCGGCTACTCCCAGGCCGCCCAAGAAGGCACGGAGCATAAAATCCTCAATCACGGAGGAATTCACCGCCGAAATCATGACTGTCGGCTACGTGATCGTGCAAGCCATTTTCATGCAATTCCGAAAGGGCTACCACCCCACCGTCAGTATCGTGGTCATGGTCATGATGATGGTGATACAATGCTAGTTGGTCGGCCACGGTCGCTCCAAACAGAGCTCGAAACTCTGGCTCGCCGACGATACTTTCCGGGCGTCCTGTGCAACAGACGTGATGATTTAGGCAAACAACACGGTCCGTCGCAGCCATGACTACGTGCAAATCGTGGGAAATCAACAATATACCGCAGTCATAAGAATCTCGAATATTTTCAATGAGTTGATAAAGCTGTGCCTGCCCCGCCACATCGACACCACTCATTGGCTCATCCAGGACCAAAATCTCTGGTCGGCGTAGCAGGGCGCGCGCCAACATAGCCCGATGCAATTCACCACCTGAGAGCCGCGCCATCGGGCTTTGCAAACGGCCTGACAACCCAACCTCCAATACAACAGTGGATAATTCTGCACCATCGCCCATGCCGCCCAAAGTTAAAAACCGGCGTAATGTTATAGGCATGGCTGAATCAATCACCACCGACTGCGGTACGTAACCATAGCGCAGGTGTTCTGCCCGCCAGACCCGACCATTGTCCGGTCGCAACAGTCCCAAAAGAATTTTTGCTAATGTCGACTTCCCTGACCCGTTCAGACCAATTAAGGTAACGATCTCACCCCTATTCAAAGTTATATCGACGCCGTCCAAGATTTGTCGTCCAGCAAGCGACACGCTAACTCCCTCGGCAACTACTAAGCGAGCTTGGTCCGGACCCTCGCTACTAGGATCATGTGGGTAGGTACCAACATTCATAATGTTATGTTATATCATTAAAGATATGAATTGGAATTAATTCGCTGCCTATACCCTGGTTGATAGGCGAATCTTCTTCTTAGATTTGGTGAACGGTAAAAGAGGTGCGCTCTATTCTAATGATCCGAGCGGTGGATAATTATGTCTCGTAGACCGGTATCATATTCTACCCCGGCCACTGTCAATATTAACGCGCCTGGATAACTGCTTAATATCAATGCCTTGCGGTGCAAGGCTCGCCAGACACTTTCATTTTTTAGGCCCGTGGCATCCGATGCGTGTACCACGCCATTACCGACGTGAAAATGGTCCCCATGTGGCTGCGGAATAGACGAAACAAGGAAACTGCCGTCACCTTGTGCCGTCGACGTTGTTGGCGAGTGGACTAGCTCCTGAAGCAAAGTCAAGGTCTTCAATTGCAACTTGTTTAGACGCAGAGGATTTTTCTTTGGCGGCATGGTTCTCTCTTATCCCTTCTGAATGGGCATCATAATTTTCCTTATCAAGGTTTTGTTAAAGTTTGCCAACAAAGATTAATGTCATGAATTCCAAATCGTCTGAAAGTACCGGACTAGGATTCTGTGGTCGAAAGTTATGGCCTTAGTTGATAAGACTTTGATAACAGGGCTAGTAAGACTGGTCTGCCCATGATCTATTAAGCAGACTTCACTAGTTCTTTTAACTTGTCTCACGCCCAACCGTTGACCGCGGAATTCTCTCGGCCTAGCTTTTGCGCCTGAGCTTGGATCGGGTGTAATAGGAATTCCATGTCAACCGTTGGGCAAAAACGACAGATCGCGCACAATGCGATCCCCTCCCTGGACAAACTTCTCCGCCATGAGATATTGGCACAATTGATTGAAAGGTATGGCAGATCATTGGTCGTTGAAGAAACCCGTGCCGAGCTGGACCATCAACGGGCGCTTATCCTCCAAGGAAAAATTGACGCCATAAAAACCGAGCACCTAACCCAACGCATAGAAGCTAGAGTTGGTGCTAGTTTGCAGATGTCCCTGCAACCAGTCTTTAATCTGACTGGTACTGTTCTGCACACTAATCTGGGTCGGGCGCCGCTAGCCGAGGAAGCCATAGAGGCAATGACTGCCGTGGCGCGCGGCAGCACCAATCTGGAATTCGACCTTTTGAAAGGCCAACGCGGAGATCGGGATGACCATGTCGAGGATTGGCTATGCCGATTGACGGGAGCAGAGGCCGCCACGGTTGTCAATAACAACGCCGCTGCCGTTCTATTGATGCTGAATACCCTGGCCAATCGCAAGGAAGTGCCGGTGTCGCGAGGCGAGCTAATTGAAATCGGCGGTGCCTTTCGCATGCCTGAAATCATGCGCCGAGCCGGCTGCCGATTAGTGGAAGTGGGCACCACTAACCGTACCCATTTGAGCGATTTCGCCGAGGCAATTTCGCAGCGTACAGGCACCTTGCTGAAAGTTCACACCTCAAACTACGTTGTGCAGGGCTTCACAGCAGACGTAGCAGACGGTGACCTAGCCAAACTGGCCCGTGACCATAATTTGCCTTATATCGTCGATCTGGGCAGCGGCGCACTAATAAACATGGAGGTCTTGGGCCTACCCCACGAAAACACCGTGCAGGAAACCTTGGCTAATGGCGCCGATCTGGTCAGCTTTTCCGGAGACAAACTATTGGGGGGCCCACAGGCTGGATTGATCGCCGGTCGAGCGGACCTAATCGGAAAGCTCAAAAAAAACCCCATGAAACGCGCCTTGCGCATTGACAAAGTCACTCTAGCAGGCCTGGCTGCAACATTACGCCTATATGCCAATCACGATACCCTACGCACCAGACTTCCGACCCTGCGCCTGCTCTCGCGACCCGTGGATGATATAAAGGCGGCAGCCCTGCGCCTGTGCCCAATTTTGCAAGATAGGCTGGGCGACAAAATGACGGTGGCAATCACGCAGTGTCACGGACAGATCGGCAGTGGCTCTCTGCCTGTCGAAAAGTTGGAAAGCGTAGCTTTGACCATTAGACCTGCCGGACGGGCGTCTGGCGGTAAATTGAAACGCCTGGCGGCATCATTTCGCGCTCTGCCCGTCCCGGTATTAGGGCGAATTTCTGAAAATGCCCTGAACTTTGATCTTCGCTGTCTCGAAGAAGAAACGGTTTGGACGACGCAGCTGTCCGAATTGCAAGTTGAACGGCCATGATTGTTGCTACAGCCGGCCATGTCGATCACGGCAAAACCACCCTAGTCCGCGCCTTGACGGGTGTGGACACCGACCGCCTACCGGAGGAAAAGAAGCGCGGCCTGACCATTGACCTCGGTTTTGCTTATCATGAAATTGAAGACGACGTCATTCTTGGGTTTGTTGACGTGCCAGGACATGAAAGATTCGTCAAGAACATGTTGGCCGGGGTTGCCACTATTGACTTCGTCCTTTTGGTAATAGCGGCAGATGACGGCGTAATGCCACAAACGGAGGAACACCTGGCAATTCTCAATTTACTAGGTATTCGGCAGGGCGCGGTGGCTATCACCAAGATCGACAGAGTGGCAACAGAGCGTATTGACTACGTTATCGAGGAAATTGAAATCCTCCTTCACGGTTCGCATTTAGCGGATTGTCCCGTTTTTCCAGTATCCGGCGAGGTCGGCACCGGCATGGCTGACCTTAGGTCTCATTTAGAGACAACGGCCCGCACCCACGACGAGCGCGCGGTCGAAGGTCATTTCCGACTTTCAGTTGACCGTGCCTTCAATATCCAGGGAGCTGGCTTGGTGGTAACCGGTGCCGTTTACTCGGGACAGGTCACAGTGGGCGATCACCTGATCCTTGCGGCACAAGGAAGCGAGCAACCCATAGATGCGCGGGTGCGGGGACTTCGCGCCCTAGATCGTGAAGCCAAAATTGGACGAGCCGGCCAAAGATGCGCTGTAAATATTACCGGCGCTGATATAAATCTGTCGCGGGTCAGTCGGGGCGATTGGTTATTGGCACAAGCCGTTCACGCTCCCGTCCAGAAATTTGATGCACGCGTCAAAGTCCTGCAAAGCGAAAACCGGCCATTGGCCCATTGGACGCCTGTACATGTGCATCTAGGCGCTGCGGATATAACCGGGCGCATCGCCGTATTAGGTGAAAGACGAATATCTCCAGGACATGACGAACTTGCGCAATTGGTATTGGATGCGCCAATTGGTGCGCTGTTCAATGATCGCTTCGTTTTGCGAGATCAATCGGCGCAACGAACCATCGCTGGCGGCGTGGTCGTTGACCTGTATCCTCCCCGTCGCGGGAGATCGCGGCCTGATCGGCTGGAAATGCTTCTAGCCATGGAGAGAGCGGAGGCAAGAACGGCGTTGACTGCTATGCTTTCCGCTACCAACAACGGCGTCAACTTATTGCATTTTGCTAAAACAAGAAATCTGACAGATGCGGACGTTAGGAAACTTCGGGGACACGAAAACAATATTTGCCTTCCGAGCGAGCAAGGCGAAATAGTGTTGTCCCAAGAACGATGGCATACGATCGAACAGACAGTCCTTGATGCTCTAGCACATTCACACAAAAAACAGCCAGAGGCCGTCGGGCCCAATGATAATGGCCTTCGCATCGCCTTGCAGACCCCGCTCCCACCTACGCTCCTCGTCCCCGTGATCGCCCGCATGATTGAGAAGCAAAAGATCATCCGCGACGGAATTTCCTTGCGGTTACCCGGCCACAGCCCGCGCCCATCGGATTCTGATTTAGCCCTTTGGAAGGATATCGCAACGATATTGGAAGCCGGCGGAATCAGACCACCCCGAGTTAGAGAAGTCGCGGAAGAACTGAGGATGGATCCTAAACATCTAGAAGCCTTTTTTAAACGTTGTGCCCGCCAAGGGCGTCTTATGGCGGTAGCTCCAAATAGATATTTTCCTCCCGAGGCCATCGGAGAACTTGCTAAAATTGTCGAAGAGCTCTGTACCAACGCCGGTGACGAAGGCTTCACCGCCGCCACTTTCAAGAACCAAACCGGCATCGGCCGCAACGTGGCAATCGAGGTTCTAGAATTCTTCGATGCAGCCGGCCTGACTCGCCGAGAAGGCAACACCCGTTATTTGCGTCGATCTGCCGTGGAAGTATTCGGCTAAATGTTAAAAACTTTCAAATAGAAAAACAGACCATTGACTTGGAGAAACCATAAATTATTTTCAATCAAATTGCAGCATCCACTGTAAATAAATCT
>CAZDQC010000168.1:0-6390 GCA_964507245.1 uncultured Rhodospirillaceae bacterium | reverse complement strand
CGTCGCCTTGATGTTGCTAATGGCGGCTATCTGGCTTGGCTTGACGTTTGCAACTCGGTTAGTTGCTCCAGTGCGAAGCTTGATGGTAGCTGCGGAAAGGATACGGGAAGGGGACCTTGCGGCTCGAGTTGACGAAGGCAATAGCGATGATGAAATTGGCTCACTTAGTCGAGCCTTCAATCGGATGACCCGACAATTGTTGGAACAGCGTGAGGAGCTGGTCGCCGCGAACCGTTCCATGGATCGCAGGCGCCGATTTACTGAGGCGGTGTTAAGTGGGGTCTCTGCCGGTGTCGTGGGTCTGGACGACAAGGACGTGATCACATTGCCCAATAGTTCGGCAGCTGGATTGCTTGAAACCACGGTCGAGGCGCTGGCCAGTGAACTTTTCACGGATGCCATCCCAGAAATGACCGACTTATTGAAGCAAGCACGGGAACATCCTGGGAGTAGCGTGGAGGGTGAAATTTCTCTAATCCGCAAAGGGCATCGGAGGACGTTCATGGTCCGCATTCGGACCGACCAGTCGCCGGACCAGCGATTTGGTGCCATTGTCACATTCGACGACATCACTGAATTAGTTACTGCTCAGCGAACTGCGGCTTGGGCAGATGTGGCCCGGCGTATTGCTCACGAAATTAAGAACCCTCTGACGCCAATCCAATTGTCGGCAGAACGATTAAAACGAAAATATTTGAAGCAAATCCAAACCGATCGCAAAATTTTTATGGAATGCACCAATACCATAATACGCCAAGTAGGTGATATCGGTCGTATGGTAGATGAATTCTCCGCATTTGCTCGAATACCGGCAGCAGAAATGCACGAAGAAGATTTACGGAAAATTGTAGAAGCAGCGCTGTTTTCCGAAGAATTTGCCCATTGGGATGTGAACTATACTCTTAATCTACCTGATGAACCGGTGCGTATTCGCTGCGATAGCAGTCACGTCAACAGGTTAATGATGAATTTATTACAGAACGCTCAAGAAGCGATCAATGCCCGTGAATCGTCCACTGATGTTAATTTTGTACCTGGCGCCATACATATAGTAGTGTCTGTTAACGATGCAAATGCACTTCTCGAAATAATCGACAATGGTATTGGTTTGCCGCCGGATGGGCGTGAGAGGTTGACTGAACCATACGTGACGAATCGTGAACGAGGCACCGGCCTAGGCCTAGCTATCGTCAAGAAAATTGTGGAAGAGCATGGCGGCCGACTGGGGATGGAAGATGCCGATGGCGGCGGTGCCCGCATCCATTTGAGTTTTCCCCTTAAAGAATAAGACCAAAACGGCAATAGGTATTGTAATGACGTTGAGTTTAATGGAACTGGGTAATGGCTCGAGATATTCTGATCGTCGATGATGAATCGGATATCCGCGAACTAATCGCGGGTATTCTGGCAGATGAAGGTTACGAAACGCGAATTGCTGGAACGGATAAACAGGCCCTCGCGGCCGTTGCCGCTCGCCGTCCGTCTCTGATCATCTTGGATATCTGGTTACGTGGTAGCAAACTAGACGGTATTGAAATTTTGCGGGAGATACATTCTCAGCATCGGGATCTTCCAGTCGTCATGATTTCTGGCCATGGCAATATTGAAACGGCAGTGCAAGCGATCAAGTTCGGAGCCTATGATTTCATAGAAAAGCCGTTTGAGACCGATAGGCTATTGCTAATTGTGCAACGGGCGATCGAGGCGGCCCGGTTAACTCAGGAGAACCGCGAACTCCGTCGGCGGGCCGGACCGGAAACGGAGATTATTGGCGTTAGTCCGGAAATTTGTGCTATGCGCTGGGCTATTACCAAAGCAGCACCAACCAGCAGCCGAGTCATGATCGATGGCCCGGCCGGCGCCGGCAAGGAGGTTGTAGCCCGGGCCCTTCATGCCCAATCAAAAAGGGAAAGAGGCGTATTTGTTGCCCTTAACGCCGCCACGATGGCACCCGAACATCTGGAAGTTGAATTATTTGGAGTTGAACAACAGGGGGGTGCTGGGAATGGCTCTCCCCAAAATGGGAAAGTCGTTGGCGGCAATTTAGCCAATCGCGTAGGTGTCTTCGAACAGGCGCATGGCGGTACTCTATTTCTTGACGAAATCTCGGATATGCCCCTAGAGAGTCAGGCCAAAGTTCTTCGGGTCTTGGTAGATCAGAGATTTCAGCGCGTCGGAGGCCAAGATAATGTAGAGGTAGATGTACGAGTCATTTGCTCCACGACCCGTAACCTGCGGGAAGAAATTGCCCAAGGCAAATTCCGAGAAGACCTTTATCATCGCCTAAATGTAGTGCCGCTGTCAGTTCCGCCTTTGCGCGAGCGGCCTTCAGACATTCCAATTCTGGTGGAGCATTTTATAGTTCGTTCCTCTGAAATTCAGGGCCTATCGCCCCGAAAGGTCTCGGCTGACGCAATGGCCGCACTTCAACGACATGACTGGCCTGGCAACGTTCGCCAACTACGTAATATCGTTGAAAACCTTGTTATCATGGCCCAAGGGGATTGGTCGGTGATTAACATAGAAATGTTGCCTTTAGAAATTAGCGCGCCCACGCCTACTGCAATGCGTGACAGTGGCGAAACCGAGGTTATGTCTCTACCTCTGAGGGAAGCACGGGAAATATTTGAACGCGAATACCTGATGGCCCAGATTGATCGATTTGGTGGTAATATTTCCCGTACGGCGGAATTTGTTGGCATGGAGCGCTCTGCATTGCATCGGAAATTGAAGTCTCTAGGTGTGACAGGCCGTACTTAGGATCAATTTAACCGGTAAAACATTGGGTACGTCATGAAAGTGATCGTTTGCGGCGCAGGCCAGGTCGGCTTCAACATCGCCCGTCAATTGTCAGGCGAACACAACGACGTGACGGTAATCGATCAGTCGCCTGATCTGGTCAAACGAATTCACGATAACCTAGATGTCCATGGGCTAGTGGGGTTTGCTTCGCAACCGGACGTGCTGGAAGCGGCTGGGGCCAGTGATGCCGATATGATAATCGCAGTAACCTTTGCTGACGAAGTGAACATGGTGGCCTGTCAGGTAGCGCATTCCCTTTTCAACGTTCCAACAAAGATCGCCAGAGTGCGAGCACAAAGCTATTTGCGGCCGATCTGGCAGGATCTTTTCAGTCGTGATCATATGCCCATTGACGTCATTATCTCGCCAGAATTAGAAGTTGCTCGTTCTGCCGAACGACGGTTAGAGGTGCCCGGCGCTTTTGATATGATCCCCTTTGGTGACGACAAATTACGATTGATTGGCGTGCGATTGACCGACGAATGTCCCATCGTTGATACCCCTTTACGGCAACTAACAGAACTGTTCCCGGATCTTAATATCGTTGTAGTAGGTGTTGATCGCGGCGGTAAACTTCTGGTGCCAACTGGTGATGACCAGATGTTTGTCGGTGACGAAGTCTTCTTCATTTCTGATCGCGAACATGTTAGCCGAGCACTAAGTTTGTTCGGGCACGAAGAAAAAGAAGCAAGGCGCATCATCATCGTAGGCGGGGGTAATATTGGCTTGTTTCTAGCCGAGAGTATGGAACGGGATCACCCTTCGGTGCGTGTCAAGATCATCGAGTTGGACCTAGTCCGAGCCGAATATGTTGCGGAGCGTCTGGAGCGCAGTGTAGTAATAAATGGCGACGCTCTGGACAGTGAAATTTTAGTTGAAGCAAATGCCGGAAGCACGGAAACAGTGATCGCCGTCGCCGACGATGACGAAGTGAATATTCTTGCCTCCCTATTGGCGAAACGGCATGGATGTCAACGCGCAATTACCTTGATAAACAATTCTGGATATGGACCCTTGTTGGCATCGCTGGGCATCGACGCTGTGGTCAATCCTCGCGCGTCAACAGTATCAACGATACTACAGCATGTCCGCCGCGGACGTATCAAGGCCGTTCATAGTTTGCGTGACGGCGTGGCCGAGGTGATCGAGGCCGAAGCACTACAAAACTCACCCCTGGTTGGAGTGCCACTGCGCGATGTGAATTTACCGCTGGGCATGATCGTTGGCGGTGTCCTGCGTGGTGACAACGTCATCATTCCTCGTGGCGATACCGTAATCCAAGTCAAGGACCGAGTAATAATCTTTGCCCTAGCTGATGCGGTAAAACGGGTCGAAAAAATGTTTTCGGTTCGCCTAGATTTTTTCTAAGAAGCTTCTATGTCTTACACCAGCGTCGTCCATTGCCTTGGCTGGTCAGTGCTGTTGTTGGCTGGTCTGATGATTTTTCCAGCCTTGACCGCAATGTTCGAAGGAAGCACTCAACTTGCCTGGACTTTTGGCGCCTCCGGCGTATTGAGTGGTTTTTTCGGGGGCGGGTTTGCCCTTGCTACACGGCAGAACGGCGGTGATTTTGGCAAACGTGAAGCGTTCATGTTTCTTGTGCTTGTCTGGCTTGTACTGGCTTTTTTTGGTGCCATCCCACTTTATTTTTCCGGAATTCCCCTTCACCCCATCGATGCCTATTTTGAATCTATTTCGGGTCTCACTACCACAGGCGCGACAACCTTTGTGGGACTAGAGGCCATGTCGCCAGCAATTCTTTTGTGGCGAGCTCTATTACAATGGGCGGGCGGATTTTTGACAATTGTGTTAGCCGTCAGTCTTATTGCCCATTTGGGTGTTGGCGGTATGGGAGCCTTCCAATCCGCCTTGCCACGGGGTGAAGGTGGCAGCTTGCCGGCGCGGATGTTGCAAACGACACGGGATTTATTATGGATATATTTGCTCTTGACCTTGGTCGGCGCGTTAGCGTTGTGGGGCGTAGGGATGTCTGCGTTTGAAGGGCTTTGCCACGCGTTTTCGGGCATATCTACGGGCGGCTTTAGCACACTTGATGATGGTATAGCCGGGTTTGGCGATCCCTTAGTTGAGTTGATTTTAATGATAATAATGTTGATAGGAGCCGTAAATTTTACTTTGCACTGGGCCGTTTTTAACGGGCAACTACGAGTTTTGCGCGAGAACACTGATGTTTATTATTTAAGCGTCACGCTAGCCGTTCTAACACTCGCCTTTTTACTCGTAAGCCTGTGGCGGGGAAACGGGGATGATTTTCTAAGTACCTTTCGGGTCGAAATATTTACTACGATTTCGGCCTTAACTACGTCGGGGTTTAGCAATAGCCCTATACGAGGGCCCGCCGTCGCAGCCACGGTTGTGCCGCCGGTTCTAATTGTTGGCCTAATCCTGGCTGGAGGCTGCTTTGCTTCGACGACTGGCGGCATTCGCCTTAACCGGATTGCTATATTATTCAAACAGGCGCAGCGTGAGTTGTCACGCCTAACGTTTCCTCATGGGGTCGGGGTGCTTCGGCTGGGGACACAGCGCATAGAAAACTCGATTGTTTGGAGTGTTTGGGGTTATTTTTTCGGTTTCTTCTTAGTTTTAGTTGCTATTGCTCTCGCTCTAGCATTTTTTGAATTCGAAGCTAGCACGGCGATAGCCGCGGCTACGGTGATGATTTCCAATGCTGGGCCATTGCTGCATGCCATCGTGCCTGAGGCACCTAGATTTGTTGAAATGTCCGCGGGAGCAAAGATAACGCTAATTATTGGGATGTTGGCCGGCCGAGTTGAACTACTGGCATTGCTCAGCCTACTGAACCCAGTTTTTTGGAACCGTTAAGAAAAATTTGTGGAAAGATTTGACCCGAATAGTATATGTCAACGAACAATACCCGCCGCACAACGCCACATGCGTGCGCATGGAGGACCACGGTTACCAATTCTCTGATGTTGTCTTTGGCCTCGAATATTGTGTTTGGCGAGACAATGCGCAATAACCGCTTCAAGATAGGCATTTTTATTTGTAGATAAGCCACGGTGTGGCAAGGAGGGAAAATCCATTTCCTGGCGATGACGGCAAACCGGTGCTCGTCGTTACTGTCCGGCGTACTCCGCAGATGCCGACGCGTGTGATTGAAGAGAGAATAGCCGTTGTGCCCAAGCCGTACATCAGATGGGATGGTTGAGATATCAAATCTATCGCCTGTTGCCCAATATTCTCATTAAATAGGCTGCTCGTGAACAAGGTGCGTACGAGGCAAGGAGATTGATCGTGGTGGTTTTGGTATTGAGGGCGGATCTGCAAATGCTTGGATTATCACTACCGAGGGTCAATTTGTGCCCAAACAGGCGGAAAATTTATCCTGTATGGAATTACGCGCCGTAGATTGATTGAATTAGCAAAGGCGCCGGGGATAAAGGTCCAGGAACGGCATTTGACCCTGGACGAAACAAAATCGGCGGCATAAGTCTCTTTGACTTCAACGACATCGTTTGTTACGGCGGTGATAAAAAATGACATGCTGAGCTTCTACGGTGGGAGTGGCCCAGTCAAAGAATGGAGCTGTTCATGGCGAATGAAAAA
>CAZDQC010000167.1:0-6467 GCA_964507245.1 uncultured Rhodospirillaceae bacterium | reverse complement strand
GATTGCGAGGGAGGCTTGCGGCGGGGTCTTGGTACAGGGATATTGGCCGTCCAGTGCTGTACCCGGTCACGTTTCCGGCGATCCATGCTTTGTTTACGAGTTCTCGGTGCTGGTATTTGAACATCAGCGGACTTCGACTCAGGAACGGCGGCCACCAGTTTCGACATGGCGGCGACGTCAACCGTATATTCGCTGGTTGGCCGCACCGGTGCCACGACCGTGGATATTGATGGCCCTTCGATACCATCCGGATGTGTCCCTGTGATAATTTCACCGATGTCATCGATCATGCTCGGCGTATCCAAGGGCTTCAAATTCTTAGTGGCGTCACCAATAGTCGATTTGCCGGCCTTTTCGACGACCAGTTCGACGACCATCGGTCGGCCCATGGGGAGGGGTTCGGCGGTATTGTTCACGAGCAGCGCAACAATGGCGCCATGAGCTGTCGCCGAGGCTACGAAAGCCCAAATCCGTGAAAAACCTTGCCAGCTCTCATTTGTCTTGCTTGGTAACTTGGCATGATCCGACCTTATCAACGCACGCCAATGCACCGAGGTTGTTGATTGGGTGGCAATCATGCCTCAGCCCTGCGGGCTCCGATACACAACCACCTTTTGCCCGTCGACCGACTGAAGAGCCACATCAATTCCATAAACCTTGGCCAGCCGTTCGGGCTTCAAAACTTGATTTGGCGTACCCACCGATACAATCCGACCCTGATCCATCAGAACCAGACGGCTGCAAAAACGAGCTGCCAAATTGAGGTCATGGACAACAGCAACCACGCCGCCGGAACCGGCGGCGTGAGCATGGAGGGTCTGCATGATCTCAATCTGATGGCGGGGATCAAGACCGGTCACGGGCTCATCAGTCAATAAGAGTGGCGCACGTCCTGCAAGACAGCGGGCGATCATCACTAATGTACGTTCTCCCCCAGAGAGGGTGGTAACGACACGATTGCGCAGATGCGTTGCGCCGGTTTTCGCCAAGGCTTCGTTGACGCTTGTTTGCGCCTGATTATCGTTTTTTCTTATGGTGGCCGCATGTGGCAGCCATCCCAGTTCAACGATACGTTCGGCTGTCATCGGCCAATGGCATGGTGCGCCTTGAGGCAGATACCCTAATCGCCTTGCTACCTCTGATCGAGACCAAACCGGCAAAGACCGGCCATCGAGAGATATAGCTCCACTGTCAGGCTTCAAAAGACCGAGAAGGCATCTCAAAAGGGAAGTCTTACCAGCGCCATTTGGCCCAATCAAACCAACCAGCTCCCCTGCGCCGAAACTCACCGATACACCATCAAGTATCTTGTTTTGTCCGATCGAGGCGGATAGATCCGTTGCCTTGAGCTCGGTCATCGCCCACCGCCTCGCGTTTTCAATACCAACATCAAGAAAAAGGGCGCACCAATCAACGCCGTCAAAACACCTAGTTTGAGTTCTGTTCCGACCACAACAGAACGGACGGCAATATCAGCAGCTAATGTCAAGATGGCTCCTCCCAGCGCACTGACGGCTAGTAGTCGTCCGGGTCTATGACCCTCAGCGGGTCGCAACAGGTGAGGTACCACTAAGCCAACAAAGCCAATCACACCCGCGACCGCTACTGACGCACCAATGGCTAGTGCTGTGCCGATGATCGCACGTGCCCGAAGTCCAAAAAGATTTATACCAAGGCTGTGCGCGACATCCTCTCCCAGAGTTAAAGCATCCAGTCCGCGAGAGGTTGTTGCAAGCAGGACAATTCCTGCAACAACGAACGGTAGTGCTAGGGCGACATGCTCCAGACTACGATCTGCCAGAGAGCCCAATAGCCAAAAGAATACCTCGTAGGCGGCATAGGGATTAGGTGATAGATTAAGCGCCAATGTGGTTAGCGCACCCGACATGGCGTTAATGGCCACGCCCGCCAGAATAAGTGTCAAAATAGATGGATCGCGGCCGGACAGTCCGTAGAGCAGTGCCACCGACAGACCGGCGCCGATCATACCGCCCGCAGGCAAGGCAAACGGAAAAACCATAGACAGCCCGCTATAGAAGGCGATCACCGCACCCAGCGCCGCTGTTCCCGAAACGCCGATTAGTCCGGGTTCGGCAAGAGGGTTACGAAGCAGACCTTGAAGGACCGCGCCGGACAATCCCAGCGCCGCCCCAATGGTAATGGCAAGTACGGTACGGGGAAAGCGTAGTTCAACGAAGATCGTGGCATGAGGCGTATCGGCTCCTGTCAGGACGTCGGTCAAGTCCGAAAGTGGGATAGAAGCCCTGCCGCTGGTCATCGAAAGTGCGGACAAAATCACAACCATTGCCAATAACAAACCAAGCAATGCCGGGTAGGGAATTTCGTTATTCCAAGAATTCTCCGGTCTGGGCATTATTTCCGCACCTTGTTTTTGACAAGTTGAAGGCGAGTGCGTTTGAGAATGTCGATAGCTTTCAGCACCTGAGGGCCGCCGCAGTTCCAAAGATTCGTAGGCAGGGCAACGCGGATCGGATTATTGCCATTTCGATCGGCCTGATCGATCCGAAGCGCCGGGTGTCGCAAGATCAAGTGAGCGAGCGAAGGATGGCCAGGACTGAATTCCGCAAGGACAAACAAATCCGGTTGGGCAGTAATGATCTGTTCTAATGACAACCAGCCACTTTTTCCTACGCCCATTTCGGCGGAAAGGTTTCGCAGTCCTGCCGACCTTAAAATGGCGTCCGACAAGCTACCTAACCCCATCGTCATGCCGCGTGGCCGAAGAATGATGGCTGTCGGCAAATCTTGTGATCGCACAATCGTTGTTAGGGCCGTGTCAAACTGACCGACCATCAGATCAACCTTGGCGGTTTCACCCAATGCATTCCCAACGAGGCGCATGTTTCGGCGGATATCTTCGAACCCTTCCGCAAGCTTGAGCACCAATACCTTGATCCCCAGCTTTCGGAGCAGGACTGTCGTCGGCCTTATCGTGTGCGAACCGACCAGGACAAGGTCGGGTTTGAGGGGAAGGATTTCCTCGGCTAGTCCATGGTTGCTAGGAATACCCCGCGCCCGATTGGCAAGGTGCGAGAACAAAGGGTCTCTTGCCAAATAACTCACAGACGCGATCCGTGATCGCTTGGCAATAAGCAGGAGTAGTTGGTCGGTGCACAAGTTCATCGATACAACTCGTTTTGGTTTTACCTGCTCGCCAAGCGCCAATCCATATGATCCAAGCCCGAACAGCAACCAAGCTATCGCTACATATGATGCGACAGGGAAAACCCGGCCGAGGCGATTAGGTAATGCGACGATGGTCATTTATGGCAGTCTAAACGTCGTGCGCACACCAACGTAGGCACCAATCCCTGGAGCATCTGAGCCAAGCACTTCCTGATATTCCTGATCCAGAAGATTTTCCAGGCGTGCCGTGAGTTCGATGTTGTCTGTCAGCTTGTAAGATCCTGCAACACCAAGCAACACAAAGTCGTCCAATGTGATTGTCCTTTTGGCGGCAAAAAAATTCGAGAACTGGATATCACTTTGCTTGCCAGTGTAATCGATGCCCAGGTTTAGGTTGGCTCTGTCAGCGAGAAAGCCATAACTCATATTCAAACTGGCAATATGTCTAGCCCGCCGGACCAGTTCCGCTCCATTTGCATCCTTTGTGCTAGTGTAGGTGTATTGACCGGTAATCGTCAGCTCAAGGGGTAACTTGGCGTCCAGGGTCAATTCCAGACCCTGGATTTTGGAAGTGCCGTTAAGATTGGTGCTGGTAATTCCGCTGCCGTCAATAAGGTCCGTAATGCGATTGTTGAAATAAGTCGCATCAAGGATCAGCCGATCCGAAAAAAGGCGCCGTTCGATGCCGGCATCCCAACCTTTGCTGGATTCAGGTGATAAATTTGGATTGCCGGTGAAGTTTTCGGTCGAACCAAATAATTCAAATAAGGTCGGGTTTTTCACCCCCGTGCCATAGCTCCCATGAAGACGCGCTTCCAGATCGTGTAAAAGATAAGCTGCTGTCAATCGGTACGTCGTTGCGTTCTTGAAGGTATCATTGTCGTCATACCGGCCAGCAACTGTCAGAAACAATTTATCCCACAAACCGGCGCGATATTCTCCGACGTAACCAAGATTGGTAATGCTTGTGTCAGAACTACTGAAAGCGCTGAGAGTGAATTGCGAATCTTTTTCATGCTCGGCCAGAAAAGTTAGGCCATGTTCGCCATCAGCGACGGACGGCGTATCGAACAGAATATTGGTTTGATAATGAAACCTAATTTTTTCGCCGTCTGCTTCGAACGTCGTCGCATCGTTGGTCGTATCGTCAGCGACTTCTTCATTTCCGCTGACCTGAATGATATGTTCCCAACCTCCGTCGTACAGGCTGTATTTTAATCGGGCACTGCCGGAACGTTGAATTTTCCGAGTTTCACTATCGCTATCAACGGTTCGTATGATGCCCGCTACGGCAGGCTGTGTATCACCTTCCGTCGTGTCGTTTACATACCGCCCGGTAAAGTCAAATTCCAGGTTGTCGAAGGGAACAAAACCAAACTTGATATTGACGGTTCCATTGTCGTTGCCGTCCGTCTCCCGGTTGCCTTCTGATTTCGGCGCGACGGAAATACCATCGGTGGTATACCCTGAAGCCCCAAAGGAATAGTGAAAGCCGTCGCCGCCGCCGCGGAGGCCGGCCGACACTTGACCGGTCCGAAACGAGCCACCGTCTATATCAAAATGTGCCGTCGCGGGTCCACTTCCTCGCTTGGTTATAATATTGACCACGCCGCCAATGGCATCACTGCCATACAGCGCGCTTTGGGGTCCGCGCAACACTTCGATCCGTTCGATGTCAGCCGCCCGCAGGCTGCCGAAATCAAACTCTGACCCACCGCTTGGATCATTGACTTCGATGCCATCTATCAGGACCAAAGTGTGGTTACCTTCGGCACCCCTGATCCGAATTGTCGTGAAACTGCCGACTGTGCCTGATCGATTGACGGCTAGCCCGGGAACTTCCCGCAATATCTCAGAGACGATACGCTTCTGACTTTTGCCAATTTGTTCGTCGGTGACCACCGTTACCGCGCTACCAACAGCCTCTACTTTCGTCGGCACAAACGTGGCGGTTACCACGGTGTCCGGCAATATCGTGACCTTCTCTTCGGCGGACACCGTTACCAACGGGATTGTCATAGAACAACCTATCGTCAACAGACACCGAATAATGCGCGAAAATACGCTAGTTTTGAAACCTTGAATTCCCAATGGAACCTCCTCCGATTGTTCGTTCGAACAACCGGACGGGCCGTATGGACCGCGCTCGAAGCGTCACCTGAAGCCAAAATTTTAGCACGCCGGAGATGCCGTGCAATCTTGGTTTCAGACACGTCGTCCGCGCGCCACTTGAACCGTCCGGTGCACACCCAGTGCACGAACGGATCGCCAATTGTCATGGGGGGTATTGGAAAATAGAAACGACACCCCGAAGCGAAAACTGACGATCAGTCGCACCAACAAGGCGTCACCGCTAACGGTATAACCGCGCCTCCGGCAATTCCCGACCGATGGCTGGGCGACGCGGTCCTTGGCAGGTCTCCTGGCTTGCGGGTCAACAGCTGCGGTCAACCTTCCCTGGACTCGCGCCCAAGTGGCATTCAATGACCGCAGCCTTGCCGCTCACAGTTGCGGGTACAGCCGCAGATCAGGCCTCCCTATTGGGCAAAGCCCTACTGCGTTCCCTTTTGATCCCCCGGACTTCTTCCGTTAACGGAGAACCAAGAACGAAATAGAATTATTCGAATATCAAGACAGACGCAAGTAGTGAGCAGAGTTTTATCGACGGGGATGTTTGAAAAATTAGGTTAAGCGCCTTTCGTTTGGTTTTTCCCATCAAATTTTTCCATGGTCACGGCAGCGAGCACTCCGAGAATTGCCCAAAAAAATAAGTTTGTGATTAGGCTGGTGGTAGCAAATTCGGCCGCCAGTGTTGGGGGTATTTTGCTATTCAGATTTATCGATTGAGGAGCGCCATATATATGTGGCAGAATGATAAGAACGGCGCCACCAAGACGCCAAATAACGGTTTTACTCAAAAATAATAAGGCGATACCACAGGCAGTTAGGATCGCCGTTGTCAGCCACCAAATTTGCCGGCCCAGCAGGTCGCCTGCTGGCATGCCAGGTAATTCCGGTGGTAATCCGAACGCGGGTGCCAAATTTACTGCGGCGAAGCCGCCTAGACCCCAAAGAATTCCATGGCGCCAATTGGCTAAAGGGCGCAGGGCAAAAATAGCGGCAAGGATCAATCCAAGAGCGACGCCAATTAGCATATTAGTCAAAAAGGAAAAAAACAGTCGGTTGGCGCCATTACCAGGGGCCCAGGCCGCATTTTCATGATCGTGCATGGTGGTGGCGGCGCCACTTTTCTGCGAATGAGAGTAAGAATTAGCGGATTTTTCCAAACCCTCATATGTTTCGGCCGCAAATATTAGGGG
>CAZDQC010000166.1:0-6693 GCA_964507245.1 uncultured Rhodospirillaceae bacterium | reverse complement strand
GACCACGTGGGCTGGGTAATTTGTCAGGTACCAGGATTAGCGACCCGGGTCCCTGAGCCGTGGTGCGGGGTACCGGAGCCATAGTAAGTGTGACCGACGGTGCCGACCTTGGATGCCTAGCGATGAAAAAAGCGGCAATGAATGCGGCAATTATTCTGAATATGGGAAAAGGGCTAGAGGTCAAATGACCTCTAACCCCCTGTTTTTATTTGGTTTCTGGGGTGGAATATGAATCTACACCTTTTAGGTTATGACAAGTATCAATCGATGGGTATCAAAGTCTCCTATCCTATTTCACGGAGCCAAGGCTATACTCCCGTTTTCCAAGGTCCCTATCCTCGAAGCGTGTATTATTATCCGTGATGAAGATATGTCGTTCAGGGCTAAAAATTTTGGCGTGATGGTTAGTGATGGCTGACACCGTTTTTGAGCAATTCTTCGCCGCGGCCAGGGCGTCACCCAATCTACCTTTTCTTTGCTATCCGGCATCGGACGATAGAGGGTACTTGCCCGGCGGCCGAGAGTATTCCTACGGCCAAAGTCTCGCAACCGTCGATAGACTGGCCGGAAAGTACGAAAGTGCGGGTTACGGCCCGGGCCATCGTGTCGCGATGCTGTTTGGAAACCGGCCGGATCATTTTTGGCATCTGTTGGCGCTGAACAAGATTGGTGCTAGCGCGGTTCCGCTCAACCCGGCTTATCTTAAACACGAACTGCAATATGGCATCGAATTCGCCGAATGTGCGCTGGCCGTCGCGGCGGGTTCCAGGTTGGAGGATCTGCGTGAGGTTTGCACGGATATGGAACTTCCCGTGCCGCTGGTCGATGTTGACACTTCACCGGGGTCTCTGCCGCCTCCCTGCCGGCCGCCAGGCGCCAGCCCGGACCAGCTTGGAGACCGCGAAGCGCTGATCATTTATACATCCGGGACAACGGGACGCCCCAAGGGTTGCATGATTTCGAACACCTCCTGCCTGGCGGCGGGAGAAAGTTATGGTACCGCCGGTGGCCTGATAAACTTCGAAACCGGCAAGGACCGTCTGTACATTCCCTTGCCGACATTTCATATGAATGTATCGGTTTACACCCTCAACACCATGACACGGTTGAGGAACTGTATTGTGCTGCAGGACCGGTTTCGAGCCTCGGCATGGTGGTCCGATATAGTGTCGACGGGTGCCACCTGTGTCCACTATATGGGCATTATTCCCCCGTTGCTGGTGAAGTCCGAAACGTCGGAATACGAAACCCGGCATAAGGTAAAGTTCGGACAGGGCGCCGGCGTCGATCCGGTGGTGCGGGAAGCCTTCGAAACACGCTTCGGCTTTCCTCTTATAGAAGCCTGGGGCATGACGGAGACCTCCCGTGCGATCCAGAACTGCCGTGAACCGAGAGACGCCGCCGGCCGGGCTTTTGGCCGGGTACGGCCGCCGTTGGAAATCCGTATCGTCGATGACGATGACAATACGCTGCCGCCGGGGACCCCAGGCGAACTGCTGGTTCGCTGCCAGGGCCCCGATCCAAGACACGGTTTCTTTTCCGGCTACCTGAAACAGCCGGAAGAAACGGAAAGGACTTGGCGGGACGGCTGGTTCCATACGGGTGATATCATCAGGCAACGGCAAGACGGGATGCTTTATTTCGTCGACCGAAAGAAGAACATCATCCGCCGGAGTGGTGAAAACATCGCCGCCGCCGAAGTCGAAGAAACATTGATAGTGAATCCGAACGTTAAAAGTGTCGCCGTACTGGCCATTCCCGACGAGTTTCACGACGAGGAAATAATGGCCTGCATCGTTCTTATGCCGAATGCCGAGGCAACGGAGCAGACGGCCATCTCGATTTGCGAACGGGCGCGGGAGCGGTTGATCAGCTACAAATTGCCCGGTTGGATTGGTTTCGTCGATGAGATCCCGGTGACCAGCACGCAAAAGGTCCAGAAAGGATCGATCTTTCCAGAAGGAGTCGATCCCAGGGAAGACCCACGCACCGTCGATACGCGGCATTTGAAGCGAAAGAAGGACTGATATCATAGGCGATCCGGTTTATATCGTTGGCGCATACGAACATCCGACCCGCCTTGCGGCGGAACAATCGGTAGCGCAGTTGCATGCGGAAGTGGCGATCGGGGCGCTGGTGGATGCCGGGCTATCGAAAGACGATATCGACGGTTATTTTTGCGCCAGTGACGCCCCAGGCATAGGTCCTTTGTCCATTCTTGAATATCTGGGATTGACGGTCCGCTATGCCGATTCGACCGATATCGGAGGCTCGTCGTCGGTTGCACATGTCGGTCATGCGGTGTGCGCCATCCGCGAAGGCAAGTGCGACGCGGCCTTGATAACCTCAGCGGGCCGACCACGGGCGGAGGCACAGGCGCCGGGTGATCTGTCCGAGTTGCCGGAATACCCTGAATCAGCATTCGAAGTGCCGTTCCGGGCCGCCCTCGCGCCGTCCTACGCCATGTGTGCACAGCGTCATATGCACCAGTATGGTACAACAAGCGAGCAATTGGCCTGGATCAAGGTCGCGGTATCAAATCATGCCCAACACAATCCGAATGCCCTGCTGCCGACTCCTGTCACCGTCGAGGAGGTCTTGCAGTCCCCGCTTATTGCCGATCCACTGCATCGGCTCGATTGTTGTGTGATGACCGATGGCGGCGGTGCCGTGATTGTTGCTAGGGAGGAAGTTGCAAGGTCCATCAACCGGCCGATGATAAAAGTCCGAGGTGCCGGCGAAGCAGTGAAATACAACCGTGGTTCCAATATTGATTTCACCACCAGCGCCGTGGCGCAATCGGCGGCAAGCGCTTTTGCGGAAGCGGACGTCACGCCCGGCGATATCAAGTATCTATCTACTTACGACAGTTTCACCATTACCGTCCTGCTGGCGATTGAAGATCTGGGGTTCTGTGAAAAAGGTCAGGGCGGGCGTTTCGTTGCCGATGGCAATCTGATCAGTGGCGTCGGGCGGCTGCCGATAAACACCGATGGCGGTGGTTTGTGCAACAATCACCCCGCACATCGTGGCGGCGTTACGAAAGTGATAGAAACCACGCGGCAGTTGCGGGGAGAAGCGCACCCTTCGGTACAGGTGAAGAACTGTGATCTGGCTATTGCGAACGGCCTGGGCGGCATGCTCGACCGGCGCCATGGTAGCGCAACAGCAATTCTCGAAAGGGTCTCGTGATACGGATCAGCGAAGACGCGATCGGTGCGCCGGTACGGACACCGGAAACGGCGGCGTTCTGGGAGGCGGCAAACGAACAGCGGCTTTTGTATGCTAAATGCCAGGATTGCGGCGAACTACATTATTATCCGCGCCGCATCTGCCCCTTTTGCTTTTCGATGCGGGTGGATTGGAAGGATGCATCCGGGCTGGCGACGCTTTACGCCTTCAGCCTTTCCCGCAAAGGCCGTCCGCCCTATGTGTTAGCCTGGGTAACCCTGGATGAAGGAGTGACTATCATGACCAATATTACGGATTGCGATGCCGAGGCATTGCGGATCGATGACAGAGTGAAGGTCGTTTTCAAGGCCGCGGCTGATGATAGTCTTGTGCCGCTATTCAAGCCGGTCCAGAGCCCCTCTTGACCCGAGAAAGATCCTCCACCATCAACCTGCAAAGACCGTCAGAAGTATCGATCATCGGCCCCGAAATGCCTCAACTACAAAACATCCGCCGGGATCCTCAATGGAAAAGTCTTTGGCGCACTTTTATCTGGAATTCGCCGGGTCGTTTCGGCGTAATCGGCTGGCGACTGTCTGCATGCACCGCGAAATTGACCACACAATAGGGAGAATCGACTATGCCGATATACGAAAACGGTGCCGTGAAGATTCATTACAAAGAGGCCGGCTCCGGGTTTCCGCTGCTGGTTATCCCCGGCGGCGGGCTGAACGCGACAATAGCCGGGCTCGCTAACCATGCCTTCAATCCGCTGGAGGAATTCAGCGATACCTATCGCGTCATCGCGCTGGACCTGCGCAACGCCCATGGCGGGCAGACGATGGGTCCGCTCGAGATCGACCGGACCTGGGACGGCTTCACCGACGACCAGCTCGGCCTGATGGACCATCTCGGCATCGGTCGGTTCATGGTGATGGGCTTCTGCATCGGCGGCCCCATGATCTGGAACTTGCTGAAACAGGCGGGTGACCGGGTCGCAGCCGCCACTCTAGTGCACCCGAGCGGCTACATCTCCAGCCATCCCGACATCTACTACAACAACAACATCAACGGCTGGGCGCCAGAGTTCATCAAACGGCGGCCCGAGATCACCATGGAGATGGCTTCGGAATTCCTCAACAATATGTATACGAAGCGAGCGGATTTTGTGTTCACGGTCGACCGCGACTTCGTGCGGAATTGCCAAACACCGATACTGGTCCTGCCGGACGACATCCCGGCACATCCCTATGCGACGGCGATGGAGACGGCCCTGTTGGCGCAGAACGCACAGGTCAGCCTCTATCCCTGGAAAGAGAACGACCGAAAGATCGCGCTCGCCCTACGCCACATCCGCGGCTTCATGGCGGCGAATGCCCCCGCGGTTCTGACGAAGGCAGCAGAATAGCGCACGCTGGGACCGCCACAACCGCCACGAAGGCCTTCCAACACGTACGAATTTCTCTTCCGTTGAACGCTTGCGCCGCGTCTTGCGGAGGATGTCCCGGGCAACCTATCTCGGCCGGGTCTTTCAAACTCATCGATACCTATTAGAATTAGGGACAAGGTGTTAGCTAAAATGGATGCTGTGGAGTCCTAGAAGACTCATACAAGCCAATCTGATGGGTGCTTGGAAAAAAGGGTGTTAGAAAAATCAAAATCCCCTGTGGGAGTCCTATAGGCCGTTTAAAGACAGTTCGGTCTGTGGGGCTAACTAATTATAAATATATATAAGAATCTAACATGATATGATGATTATATATCTTATTGTTCGGTTAACGAAATTATAAACAAAAATGAACTGGTTATTTCCATCTAAGTCATTGATTTTTATGGTGCCGGCGGGGTGAATTGAACACCCGACCTACTGATTACGAATCAACGGCACCCCTCCCTTATATTTTATTCGCGGGGGCGAAAGCTGGCCCGTCACTTCGGTTGCGGTAGGCGCCAGGTCAGGTTGCGGTGGCGGGATGGAATAGTTAGCCTGTGGGAGGAGTGTACGCGCCCGCAGTCGCCTTAGCTATGCTCATCGCTTCCATGGCCTCGGCAGTAGTCAGGAGTTTGGTCGTCTCTACCTTGGAAAAGTCACCGGTTGACGAGATCATAAAGGACCCAGCCGCCATGGCCTTATCGTCAGCGACTTCGACAATGGCGACGATGTCACTGTCACCAAAGGCAAAGAAAACGTTATGAAGGGTGCCGCCAATAGCCTCAATCGCAGCGCGAGCGGCGGCTTCGCGATCCTGTGGCCCGGCGACCAGCGCCTTGATAGCTTCGGGTCGATAGTTCGCCTGGAGAAGATAGTACGCCATTGAATTTTTCCTCAAATAATTGAGGTCGCTCTAATCGACAGTACATCAATTAGCAGCACCATGCGCCTTGCATTGACAGAAAATGCTTTATCAAAAGGTTCGGAAGAGAGGACGAGCTTGGGTCTAGAGCAATATTGCCAATCGCAACACTAGAGAATCCGACAACAGCGCCAATTGAAATGATCACCAGATTTATAACCCTATTACTCATCGGGATAATGTAACCCATCTCAACTTCATGCGCTATCCGGCGTAACTGGAGCGCGCCATGACGCCCCATTTGTCGCTTCGCTTGGTGACGATCCATAGGGATTTATACTGGCTCAGGACGCTGTCGTCGGCCCGGTAGCGGGTGAACTGCACGTCGAAATTTACTTTGGCGGCATCGCCGTGGACCATGTGCCGGTGGTCCCACTTGGTGTAGGCCCAACTGCCCGTATCGTTGCGGGCGTGAAAGTTGGCGATGCCGTAGTCGGCGGCGGTCTCGAATATCTCCATGCGGCCTCCGGCGATGCGGTAATGTGGAAAATGAAAACAATCCCGCATGGCGTCGCTATCCTGTGCGTTCAAGGCTTCGATATAGGTTGTCAGGACGCTGTAAGCGGATTTCTCAAAATCTTGCATGCTCTACTCTGGGAGAGCCTTAGCCGGATTTAGGTTTTAGAGCTGTAAACAGGCATAAAATCGAAATTACCGCTGTTAAAATTAATGGCGGAGGCGGAAGATTAAATGTCCCTGTGAATTTAATGACCAGCATCGTCAGAAAAATAAAGCCATGACCAGCCGCCGAACCGAACAGAACTTGCTTCGCACTCTCAACATCTGAAATTTTACGGGCCTGAAAGAGGATGCAAGCAATTGTAATAATTGTTGCTCCCATAAGGTAGCGCAAAACGATACCGATATTCAGTGCGTATGTATCCGCGTCGGGCCAAAGCCTTTGCGTCATTTGTTCGGCAAATACAATCATAACAATGCCTGTAATGGCCAGTAACACGGAGCAAATTATGAAGGTCAGTTTAGGTTTCATTGAACTTTCTCCTATGAAACTCAAATCCCAAAAACGGTAACAAATTACCAAAGGGAGTTGAAGCTGAAACCTATGACGCCGTCAGGTCGAGCTGCGCTGGCGGGATGGGCTGGTGAGTTTGCGGGAGAGGTTGTGACGCTATTTTGGTCGGGTAGGGATGATCTGCTGAGAAGATTG
>CAZDQC010000165.1:1743-6695 GCA_964507245.1 uncultured Rhodospirillaceae bacterium | reverse complement strand
ATTGGCATTCGGGCGCGCGACCAAAAGTCCACAATTGTTCGTGCCCAGGTCAATAGCGGCGTAGGTATGCTCGTTGGTGCCAGCTATTTTGCCTTGTTGCCGGCTCCTTTTTTCATCCTTTTTTTCCACCATAGTTTTGGCCCCGAATTTTGTAATTTTCTTTTGTAATAACTTGACCTCTTGGGAGGATCCTGGCAATAGCCGGGTTCACTTTGGTGGTTCTGTTGACATCCAGGCGAACGCTAAATAGGTTCCCAAAACACTGTTGGGGACTCGTCTAATGGTAGGACAGCGGACTCTGACTCCGTAAGTCCAGGTTCGAATCCTGGGTCCCCAGCCAATTCTTTTGTACTTCACAATCAATATTTTACGATGCCGGCCAGATCGTTGTGATACGGCCGTTAAGGCGGTAGGCCAGCAGTCCCATATATTCGTGCATGGCAAATTTGACCGCCTTTAAGCCTGCGTGCAAGTTGAAGCGCAATTGAAATCCCATTTCGATGCCAGCTCCAGACGGGGCGGCGACCACCGGCCAATCTTGGGCCTGGAAGGAGGCCAGAGCGCGGGGCATATGCCATGCGGAGGTGACAAGTAGCCAACGTTCATCAGTGCCCGGCTGCGCCAGTTGGTGGCCCAGTATGGCATTTTCAAATGTATCCCGCGAGCTATCCTCAACCAGTATTCGCGAGGCCGAAAGACCTCGACTAATAAGATATTCCGCGATCAAGATCGCTTCTGTTTGCCGTTTATCGCCAAGCTCATCTCCTGGTTCTACGTTGCCGCCGCAAATCAACAACTTCGCGCCTGGATAGGCTTTGGCTAGACTCATGAATTCCACCAATCGGTCCGAGGCGTCGCCAGGCACTGCATGGCCAATTAGTCGTGATGTCTTCAAATCCACCACTCCTCCAGATAACAGGATAATGCCGTCGATATCACCGCCACTCAATTTGAAAGGAGCAAATTGGTTATTTAATGGGGATAAGAACCATTGGCCTAGGGGCAGGATCGCCAGCCCTAAAAGCGAAGCGGCAATCAGGCTAACTAACCAAAGGCCCAGGCGTTGCCAGCGGGACCAAAGCAACAGGACCCCTAAGCACAAAAGGATCAATACCATATTCAGCGGATTGGCTAGAAGCCAGAATAGCTTGGCAAGCGTATAGAACATTTGGAGTTCCTTAATGCCGTTTTTCCTGATTTTGCATAATAGGCTAATTTCAACAGCATTATGGAGGCGCAAATCACTATGACACCCGGTCGCCCGATATAACCCTTTCAGCGAGTGCAGCCGTTCGCCGCAGCCGCATCTCAAAATAATTTATGGTTATAATTGGTTGAGATATTTTTCCCGTAGCAGATCACAAATGTTAGTATTGGTTTAAAGTAATCACCCTTTTTAAGCTTCTGCCCGAAGAAAAAATATTCCGAAAAATTCGTTAGGGTCGGTCCAAACCCTTAGTGTTTTGTATCCTGCGCGGGCGGAGAGCGCTTTGAATTGATTTTGGCTGTATTTGTATGAATTTTCAGTGTGAATCGTCTCACCCTTCCTAAAATAAATCGCGTCGCGTCCTAGAGTTACCGTTTGTTTTGTATGACTGACCAGGTGCATTTCAACTCGACCTAATTCAGCGTCATAGACGGCGTCATGACTAAATTGAGTCAAATTGAATGTTGTTCCAAGATCACGGTTTAATCGCGCTAGCAAATTCATATTAAACGCCGCAGTGATACCTTGTGGATCATTGTAGGCAGCCCGAAGAATTCGCACATCTTTTTTTAAATCAACGCCAATCAGCATGACGCCCATTGGTCCTACTACTTTCTTCGTACCCTTCAAAAATTTGATGACTTCTTCGTGTGTAAAATTGCCAATCGTAGAACCAGGAAAAAACCCTACTCGTAGTCCAGTGCCGGTCATTGCAGGAACTGTAAAGGGTTTCGCAAAATCCGCGGTAACTGCGTGAACTTTCAGGTGAGGGAAAGCACGCGACAAGGCTTTTGTCGCGGTCAATAGGTGTTCTTTCGATATATCGATGGCCGTAAAAGACCCTGGTTCAATCAAAGCTGAAAGCACGATCCTAACTTTCTCGGATGAACCGGTTCCATATTCAATCATCTGGCACCCGGGTCCGATTAGTTCAGCAATCTCGCTGGCAATCGAAGTTAGCAAACTTGTTTCCGTCCTCGTCAGATAATATTCTGGCAATTCACAAATCTGCTGGAACAAGTCCGAACCTTTTTCATCGTAAAAATATTTGCAGGGCAGCGTCTTCGGAATGGCTAATAAACCCTCCCTAATTTCCGACATCATTTCATCAAAATCAGGGCCTCTATCCTTGAGTGCCGCCAATTTAGAAATCTCATAATTCATAAATAGTCCGTCATTTAAGCCGAGTTACATAGTTTGCAGGTTCTAAATCCGCCAAATACATCCGAACGATGGGGTTCAAAATAGTTGCGATAGGTGCCATGCATCATGCGGCCACGCGTTGTCCAAGCCCCACCGCGCAATATCTTGGTGGAGCCAAACAGCATTGTTGAATATTCTTTGTAAGCATCAGCTGAAAATCCCGGGTAAGCCTGAAATGTATCCGCTGTCCATTCCCAAACATTGCCGAGCATCTGCCGGCAGCCAAAAGCACTGTCCCCGGCAGGAAGAGCTGCGACATCAACAGGACCCAAGCCCCGACCATCCAGGTTGGCCTGGCAGGTGTCAGGTGGCGTGTTGCCCCAAGGAAATCGCCGCTTGACTGGCGCAAGGTTGCCGTCGGGCCCCACTTCGCCCAAGGCTGCGGCTTCCCACTCAGCTTCTTTCGGAAGGCGTAGACCGGCCCAACGGCAATAGGCGTTTGCCTCGTGCCAGTTGACATGAATAATAGGTTCGTCCAATGGCAACGGCAGGGACTTGTCGAACCGTCTAATCAGCCAATTACCCGGGCAATGGGGTTGCCAATAGACCGGGTGCCTAGCCCCGGTCTCTTGACACCAGGCCCAGCCCTCCAAATCCCAGTGAGTTGCATTCTCGTAGCCGCCTGAATCCACGAAATTCTGAAATTCTCTATTTGTGACAGGTGCCTTGGCAATTTCAAATGGAGGAATTACAACTTCATGTGCCCATTTTTCGTTATCAAACAGAAACGGTGCCGACCGGTGCGCCCCTAATAAGTACCGGCCCCCTGGTACCGCCACCCAGCCCGGATGGCTGCCCGCTACTCTCTCGGCCGAGACGTCCGCCGCTATGGCAAGGTTTGGGGTCGGGTATGCCAAGGTCTGGCGAGCCCACAGGAAAGCCTCGGTATGCATATCCTCGTGAAAGATACCAAATTGATAGATGAAGCTATCCTGTTCGGACGCTAAGCCACCATTTTGCGCACGGTCCAAACGTTCAGCCAAACGGTCGAAAACCGCTCGCATGTAGGCTAGCGTACCTTTCCGATTTGGCAGTGGTAGGTCCCATCTGACGTCATGATTGACATTAATGGAATCGTAAAGTTCATCAGCTTTGTCCCCGATGACGCTGTCATAGCCGTATAGCTTTCGCAGTATGAAATACTCATAGAAGTAGGCGGCATGGGCGATTTCCCATTTTAAAGGATTAACTGTTCGCAGTTTGGGGCCCATTAGCTGCTGATCGTCAAGGTCACAGACTAACTCTAGGGTCCGGTTGCGAGCATCTTGCATGCTGGCGATCAAATGTGTGGTACTT
The DNA here is from genome assembly GCA_964507245.1 of uncultured Rhodospirillaceae bacterium. GTDB lineage: Bacteria > Pseudomonadota > Alphaproteobacteria. Next base: position 2,989 of record CAZDQC010000165.1, on the reverse strand, counting down.
ACAGGCTGGGTCATGAAGGGGCTCTGGATTGGAGTTAATGCGTGAAGATTAGCCTAATCACTCCGGCCGGCAAACAATTGAAGAATGGCAACCGGACCACTGCCATGCGCTGGGCGCGACTTTTGCGTCGGGTAGGCCACCAGGTCCATGTTACCAATGATTATGATGGTAGGGCAGTTGATCTTTTGATTGCCCTGCATGCCTGGCACAGCGCCAAGGCCGTGCAACGCTATCGGTGTCAAGCGCCAAAGGGACCATTAGTGGTAGGTTTGGGCGGGACCGACGTAAATACGTTCCTAAAAACTGACCGGCAAATAACCCTGAACACGATGAAGGCAGCGGATGCCTTGATATGTTTGCATGACCTGGTTGGCGAGGCATTGCCACCAGCGCTATCGGCTAGGCTTAATGTGGTTCGACAATCTGCAACACCCCTTTCAGCGACGCGAATTCCTTCAAAACGGCATTTTGACATCTGCGTAATTGGTCATCTGCGAGACGAGAAAGACCCATTTCGCGCGGCCTTGGCAGCTCGACAAATGCCCAATAACTCAAATTTGCGGGTCATACATCTTGGCAAGGCCACAACTGCGAAATTTGCCAACCGCGCTGCCAAAGAGATGGCTCAAAATTTTAGGTATTATTGGCGGGGGGAGGTGCCAGGTTGGCGGGTGCGCCGCGAATTCGCCAAAACCCATGCCATGGTGATTAGCTCCGTCCAAGAGGGTGGCGCCAATGTCGTGTCAGAGGCTCTTGTCGCTGGTGTGCCTATTATTGCTAGCGATATAGCCGGTAATATAGGGTTGCTGGGCCGGGACTACCCTGGCTACTACGCCGTGGGCGACACCGGCGCGCTGGCAAAATTGTTGCACCAGGCAGAAACGGAGCCAGCGTTCCTGAACACATTAGCAAGTCAAGGGCGGAGGCTGGCAACGCTATTTTCGCCGGTTCGGGAACAGGCGGCTTTAGAATGTATCGTTAACAGTGTCACGCAACCAAGGTAATTGGTTCTAAGTGGTCGGTTTCTGCCCTGACCCTGCCGACGAAGGCAGCGTGTTCGTAACCCATTTCATATAATGCCTGCAGGCATGCTTCCGCTCGTTCCGGTTGCATACTGGCAAGGAGGCCACCGGATGTTTGGGGATCGAACATCAGCGGATACCGTTCGTGATCCCGTGCCGCATCTAAATTACGGATTGCGCGGCGCAAGCGTACGTTAGCGGGCTGTAATGAGCTGAGAATGCCT
>CAZDQC010000165.1:0-1643 GCA_964507245.1 uncultured Rhodospirillaceae bacterium | reverse complement strand
ATGCCTTGGTCATTTCCACTGTATGGCCCATCATCATCTCGCGGATTGAGGTTTCAACCTTGGATTCTAGGCCAAAAGGCACGGTAGCGATGGCGAGGGCAGACTGAGCCTTCGCACCCATGGCAAAGATATCACTCAAGGCATGGTTGGCAGAGACCTGGCCAAAGACATAGGCATCGTCGATGAAGGCACGGAAATAATCAACGGTGTGTACCATCACCTTGCCATCGGGAATTTGCACTACCGCTGCATCATCGGGGGCATGCAGACCAACCAAAATATCTTCGTTTTCTGCAGGTTCTAACTCGGATAGAGCGCGGCTCAAGACATCGGCAGCCACTTTGGCCCACAACCACCACAGCGCATGGCGATGGCCTAAATATTATTTAAGGTGGTCTGATCAGCCAACCCGGAATCTAACGCTTTGCTTTTTCCGCCACCATTTCCGGCAGTTCTGAAAATTTCCGCATGAACCGTCGGTCTATCCAGTTTTTCCAGTGCCATACGAATGGGCCTGCTATGGTCCAGCCCCATTTTGACGCAACGGCGTTCTTATCACCTGTACTGATCAGGCTCAAAAAAGCCTTTTGCGGCGAAAACGATTTTGCTGAATTGCTGGTCAGGATCAAACGTAGGTTGTCGTTCAAAGGTGAACCTTGACGGACGGCGAAAACGCCAGCTTTTGGTCGCGGATGATTGACTATGGTGGCAATATCACCGGTGGCAAATATATTGTCATGGCTCGTGGTTTGCAATGTATCGCGAACCCGGATAAATCCGGTTTCATCCAAATCTAATCCTGAGTCCCGTAGCCATCGCGGCGCGCCGGCTTCTGTTACCCAAAAAATCTCGTCCAATTCAATCTTTTTGCCACCCGCCACAATCACCCCATCCGATGCTATCTCCATGGCCAGTGCCCCGGCGTGTATTTGGACACAGCGAGCCTTCAGGTAGTGCTCGAAGCGCTTGCGGACAGTTCTGTTGAATTCAGGTAAAATCGTCTCCGATTTGAAGATAAGGTGAAATTCTATACCATCCGAACTTTGGTCCCGATCTGCCAATAATTTGTCCAGGCGGTATTGCGCAGCGAGGAGCAACTCAATACCGCCAGCGCCTGCTCCGACAACACCAATTCGATGGGTCCGAGGTTTTTCCATTGTCCGCTTCAGCACGATTTGCCACCGGTCGATGAAATTGCTGATCGGCTTCACAGGGGTAGTGAATTCTTCAGCATTTGGAATTCCATTAAAGCTTGGGGTGGAGCCAATGTTAATCGACAATACATCGTAGGGTACGGAAGGACGCCCCTTGCAAACGACCTGGTTTGTCGGGTGATCTATGCGCACCGCCTCGTCGTGATACAGACGGGCTCCGGCAGACTGGCATAATGGCCGCAGGTCAATATGGACCTCGTCAAAGTCGTAATGACCGGCCAGATAACCCGGTAGCATGCCAGAATATGGCGTATGTACATCCCGCGAAATGACCGTAAGACGGACACCAGGAAGCGGTTTCATAGCAAATTTTTTCAGGACGATTGCATGACTATGACCACCGCCAACCAGCACTAGGTCTTTTACAATAGCGTTTTGATTGGATATCATGGTGTCTACTTTTTGGAGACTGCTAAGTCTGAACACCTT
>CAZDQC010000164.1:0-6726 GCA_964507245.1 uncultured Rhodospirillaceae bacterium | reverse complement strand
AGTCTTGCCAGAGGTTCATCCGTGATTCGGCTAGTTTGAGGGTCCGTCTTCATCTTTTCCCTCAGTCCAAGGAAGGCCGAGCTGATGTTCAAGAGGTAGGGTGTCCGTTTTCCACCATCCTTCGCCTACTGTAGCGGAAAATTGTATACTCGCCGTTGGCTTTGCTTATCCGGCTTTATCGTGTTTTCAGTGAATTCAGCAGTCTGTGGTCCAGCTGATCTAATTTTGGTATTGCATGTGTCTTGACCCATGGTTTGCCACGATCTTCAAATAATGATCTGTCTCGTTTGACGAATACGGTCTTGGTCCTAAAATGCCCGGGTGGTTTGTCGAACATAGCAGCTGTTGTTCGCAAGGTGCCTGAAGTTTATAACAATGGCTTTTCAAGTGCTTATCGGGCATTGTCACAAATTGGACCGGTGGCTGCCAACGGCAAGGAGTTTGGCTGAATGAGGAAACATTCAGAAGGGAATAAAAAGACTGGGTTGATGCGCACGGCGCCGGCCATAACATGCACGACACTGGCTCTGGCCTTGGCCGGTTGTTCAATGATGCCGGAGATGCCAGAGATGCCCGATGTGCCAAAATGGGTGAACCCGGTTTCCTGGATCGATGGCTTAAGGACTAGGGGCGATGATGCCCAGACCTTACCCAAGTCGTCCGGCGGCAGCACGTCCAGCTCAGACAAATCCTTCCCAAAACTAGGAGACGTGCCAAAGTTAAAAGCAACCACCTCGGCTGAAGAACGTAGCAAAATAGCCAACAGCCTTATAGCTGATCGGGACCATGCACGTTACACCGACCAAAAATTACGAGCCGGCGATAAGCGAAAGGCCGCGCCAACGCCCGTTCTAAAAGTCAAGCCACTCGTGCCCAAGACAGCGGAACGAACAACTATAATCCCGACGACCGACGTTACGGCTACTCGATCGGAAACGGCCCGTTTGCCCTTGGCACCGACCCGAGTGATAAAGAAGGGCCGTAGCCTGACCAGCGTCCCATCGATAGTGCAACGCAGAGGTAGTCTGCCACCACCACCGACACCGATTGGCGAAGTCACGCGTGGCCTCATTCCTCAGATCGTACAGAAATCTGGCAACGCAACAGCTACTGTTCAACCGGTGATAGCTTCGAAACCGGCGGCACTGGCAAGGACGTCGGGGACCATGTCCGAAGCCAGTCTGGCGCCCGTGAAACTCATCCCGCCCACTGCTTCTCAGGTGAATTTGCCCGTGGGACAGGGGCAGTCGCTTCTAGCGCAAACTTACGCGGCTTCCTTGGCGGCCCAAGCTAGCTACACCGTGCGCCAGCCAGGCAATGTCTTCAACGCACCGAAGGCGTCGCCAATAGCGGGGCAGTGGCCTACGGTGGTGCCCGGGGTAGTGCAGCAGGCCTTCAACGCCTCCTTAAGCGGTATAGGCCAAGGCGTGCAACCGAGGGTGATGACCCAGCCGAATCTGATCGCGTCACCGCAAATGAGCAATGAAACTATGCGCCGCCTGCCGGGCGCTCCTACATTGATACGATTTCACCATGGCTCCACGCGGCTTAGCGGCAAGGGAAAACAGATATTGGGGAAATTGGCCAATCAGGCCAAAAACAACGGCAAGATGATATATGTAGTAGGGCATGCCAGCCAGCGTACGGGTGACATGGATTATGCCAAGCACAAGCTGGTAAATTTTAGCGTTTCGTTGGACCGAGCCAACAGGGTCGCTGGCGAATTGCGTCGCAAAGGGGTATCGAGGGACAAAATAGTAGTGCAGGCCAAGGGTGACAGTGAGCCCCTCTATTTTGAATTCATGCCCAATGGCGAGGCCCAGAACCGGCGGGTTGAGGTATTTATACGTTAAACATTCTTTGAGGCTCGCCCTTAACGACCATTTGGTGCATAAGACAAGCCCCATAAAGTCAGCTTCCTGCTCAGCCAGGTACCTGCAGAAACTGAAGATGATGGCATATGCCTTTTAAAATCCATCGCATAAAGTGGGCTCCCCCCAATGCTTTTACCGAAGTGAGCTCCAAGAAGGCTGCTCCGCAGGGCTACGGCCTGGAATTCATCGATTTCAGCGTGGGCAATCCCGATACGACACCGGCACCCCACATTGTTGATAAGCTGGTAGAAACCGCCGGCGACCCGAATACACATCGTTACTCCAACTCCCACGGTTTACCAGAATTACAACTAGCCAATGCCAAGTTCGCTGTTTCTCCCTGGGTTGGCTTTGATGGATTCGGTGATCGCTTCGTTCGGTTCGTATCGGTAGAGAATGAATATCGTATACGCCAAGCAATTTTTGGCATCAGGCGTTTTTTGCAGGATTATATAATCTTGAAAATTTCTGACAGTCACGCGGCGGCAGAGTTATGAGCGTTTCGCCGTTGCGCCTAGGTATTGCCGGTTTGGGCACGGTTGGCGGTGGTGTAGTACGTTTGATATCGGAGCAATCCGACTTGTTACAAGCTCGGTGTGGTCGGCCAGTCCAGGTGGCAGCGATATCGGCCCTTGATCAGAATAAGGATAGAGGCCTGGATTTATCGGCCTTTGATTGGCACGATGACCCGGTCGTCATGGCGGGCAGCGACGCGATCGATGTATTTGTCGAACTCATCGGCGGAGAGGATGGTCCGGCGAAAGCATCGGTAGAGGCAGCAATTGCCGCCGGCAAGAATGTGGTTACTGCGAACAAGGCTTTGATCGCCCATCACGGAACGGCCTTAGCGATAGAGGCGGAAGGGCGAGGAGTATCCCTGAATTTCGAGGCGGCCGTGGCTGGCGGGATCCCCATTGTCAAGGCCATTCGGGAAGGGTTGGCTGGCAACAATTTTTCCCGTGTCTACGGAATTTTGAACGGCACTTGTAACTATATTTTATCCGCCATGCGTGATAGCGGCCGAGACTTTGCTGACGTTTTGAATGAGGCTCAGGCGCTGGGCTATGCTGAGGCGGATCCTGCCTTCGACGTGGACGGTGTGGATGCGGCACACAAATTGGCAATATTAACCAGCTTAGCCTTTGGGTGTCCGGTCAACCTTGAAGCGGTGCATATAGAAGGTATTCGCCAGGTATCCGCCATCGATATCGATTTCGCCACGGAACTTGGTTACCGCATAAAGCTGCTTGGCATCGCACGTCTGATGGATCAAGGTGTGGAACAGCGGGTACACCCTTGTATGGTGGCTGAGGAATCTGCCATTGCCAGTGTTAGTGGCGTCTTCAATGCTGTAGTCGTCGAAGGCGGATATATTGACAAAGTGGTGTTTGAAGGTCGCGGTGCGGGCGAGGGGCCGACGGCCTCTGCCGTTATGGGCGACGTGATCGACGTTGCCCGCGGGAACCGTTTGCCCACGTTCTCCATTTCTGCGGACGGCTTGCGGACGATCCAATCTACGACCATGGATCATCACGTCGGGCCCTATTATGTACGCTTGACGGTAATAGATCAGCCGGGCGTGATCGCAGACATTTCTGCGATTTTGCGGGATCGGAATATATCCATCGGCAGCATGTTGCAACGTGGTAGAGATCCCGGCGAGCCCGTGCCGGTGGTCCTTATCACTCATGAATGCAAAGAGAAGGCGTTGACCAAAGCCATGGAACAGATCAGCGCGCTGAAAGCAGTAGCGGAGGAGCCAAAGATTATCCGAATAGAGGCGCTATAGATTCATCGCTTATCCGTTACAATAATTAGTCTAAAGAATCAGCATCTCTTGAACCGCTAGGGGCGTATGATGGCCGAATTAATCACAATGGACCGTAACCTTACCATTGAAGCCGTGCGGGTGACCGAGGCAGCCGCTATCGCTGCCGCCGAGGTCATGGGGCGGGGTGACGAGAAGCTAGCTGATCAGGCCGCTGTGGATGCTATGCGAACGGCTCTCAATCGTTTGCAAATGGCAGGAACGGTGGTGATCGGCGAAGGAGAGCGCGATGAAGCACCCATGTTGTTCATCGGCGAGGAAGTAGGCACCGGTGATGGCCCCAAGATTGATATCGCGCTAGACCCGTTGGAAGGTACAACAATTACGGCTAAGGGCATGCCCAACGGTTTGGCGGTCCTTGCATTGTCTGACGCTGGTGGTCTGTTGAACGCACCGGATGTATACATGGACAAGATCGCTGCCGGACCTGACGTCCCCACTGATGCCATCGATCTAGATAATACAGCTGCAGAAAATATTAATAATGTGGCTGAGGTCGTTGGCAAGGACCCAAACGACGTGGTGGCATGTATTCTGGATAGGCCACGTCATGCTGAACTGATTTCAGCCGTACGGGAGGCCGGTGCACGTATCATGTTGATCGGCGATGGTGATGTGGCAGGGGTCATGGCCACGGCTATGCCCGAAACCAATATCGATATTTACATGGGAACAGGTGGGGCGCCCGAGGGTGTGCTGGCCGCTGCAGCCTTGCGCTGCATTGGGGGCAACATCCAAGGCAGACTTTTGTTTCGGAATGACGATGAACGGGCGCGCGCCGCCAAGGTCGGCGTCGAAGACTTGAACCGTAAATACGCCATCACTGATTTAGCTGAGGGTGACGTAATTTTTGCTGCCACCGGCGTTACTGACGGCAACATGCTGCAAGGTGTACGCCGCACTGCGAGCACGATATCTACTGAATCGGTCGCCATGCGGGCCCGGACTGGTACCGTACGTTGGATCCGGATGCAGCATCCTATCGGAAATTAGCGTTATGAGCCGAATGGCTATTTCTCCGGCCCAACAGGACAATGCGGCCGTTCTCGGCATCGTTAATTCCTTGACAGGACGGATCTGGCAGCAACGTCTGGCTGATGACCGGGCAGCCGTTGCTCTATCTCAACGCCTGAGTGTCCCGGATATCGTTGGCCGCGTTCTAGCAGGCAGAGGTGTGTGTTTGGAGGAATGTGAAGAATTCCTGAATCCTACTTTAAAATCCGTTTTGCCGGACCCTTCTTGTTTGCGTGACATGGATAATGCTGCCAATCGCCTGGCCGATGCCATAATTACTGGCGAGCAGGTCACGGTTTTTGGTGACTATGACGTGGATGGCGCAACTTCTTCCGCATTGTTGCAAAGGTATTTCCGCGCTATTGGCGCCAGTTTAGCTATCTACATTCCGGATAGGCAAAAGGAAGGATACGGCCCCAATGCTCCCGCCTTATTGTCCCTGCGTGAGCAAGGTGCCACGGTAGTTATGACGGTCGACTGCGGTATCGCCGCGTTTGAGCCGTTGCAGATCGCAGCCGAAGCTGGCCTAGATATGATCGTTGTAGATCACCATCAGGCGGAGCCACGTTTGCCCACGGCCTGTGCCGTGGTGAATCCTAACCGTTTGGATGATGACAGCGGTCTGGGACAATTAGCTGCGGTTGGCGTTACTTTCCTATTGGTGGTCGCCGTGAACCGGACCTTACGGCAAAGAGGTTGGTTTGCAGATCAGACCGAGCCAAACTTACTGCAATGGCTGGACCTCGTTGCACTGGGTACCGTGTGCGATGTAGTTCCATTGACTGGGCTAAACCGTGTCCTTGTAGCTCAGGGCCTTAAAGTTGCGGCCGCACAACAAAATCCAGGACTGGCCGCCTTGGGAGAATTGGCCGAAGTGAATGAACGACTAGGCACCTATCATTTGGGGTTTGTATTTGGCCCCCGCTTGAATGCGGGCGGCCGCGTGGGCGGATCTCGTCTAGGTGCGATGTTATTGTCCACGGACAACATGGATGAGGCCCGCGCCATAGCCGCCAAATTGAATGACTTCAACAAAGAACGGCGTGAGATTGAGGCGGTGATTCAAAGCCAGGCCGTTGAGCAGGTGGAAAGCAAAGGTGATAGCGATCCGCCATTTTTGTTTTTGTCGGACTCCAGATGGCATCAGGGGGTAGTCGGCATTGTGGCTTCGCGGCTGAAGGACCGATTTAACCGCCCGGCTGTTGTCATCGCGATTGATGGAGATATTGGAAAGGGTTCTGGTCGGTCGATCGCAGGCGTGGATCTGGGCGCTGCTGTCACAGCGGCTAAACAGGCGGGTCTTTTGTTAGCAGGTGGCGGCCATGCTATGGCGGCGGGTTTAACCGTGGCCGTGGACAAGCTAGCTGAGTTGGAGGAATTTTTGAGCCAGCGTATTGAGCAGGCCATGGAAGGCCAGCCATGGCCCAACAAAATTACCGTGGATGGTGCCCTGAAGGTTTCCGGCGTAACTCGTGATCTGTTAGACATTCTGGAAAGTGCCGGTCCTTTTGGAGCCGGTCACCCCGAGCCGCGGTTCGCGATCGCGGATGCTCAGGTCGTAAAAGTGAATTTGGTGGGACAAAGCCATGTGCGAATGGTTCTTGCAGGAGCCCGTGGCCCCCGCCTCAAGGGCATTGCATTTGGTATCGCCGATAGTCCCATGGGGCAGGCCCTGTTATCCTCTGCCGGCCGATCTTTGCATTTGGTGGGTCATCTGCGAGCGGATAACTGGCAGGGTCGTAAAGGCGTTCAATTGTTCATCGAAGATGCAGCCTGGCCCGAAGTATAACTGGCAAGATTTTGTCGAATCTAACAGAACATTTCGAGATCTAACTTGCATTCTGTTGCCTTTTTGGCTACTTCCTCCCTTATCGGCACCCCGTAGTCTAAAGGTTAGGATGTCGGCCTTTCAAGCCGAAGATGGTGGGTTCAAGTCCCCCCGGGGTGGCCATCGTTTTTCCCAGAAAACTGCTTATTTTTGGCCCTCACTGCCGATGGCAGGGGGCAAAA
>CAZDQC010000163.1:4094-6767 GCA_964507245.1 uncultured Rhodospirillaceae bacterium | reverse complement strand
GCCATATTGGTCGCTTACTTGATCCGCTTACGCCAGATGCAGCTTTGGTCACCGTTGTAGACGGCCACCCTGCCACTTTATCCTGGTTAGGAGCAGCTTCGCGACGCCGGGTCTATAGCCTGGGCGTGGAGACATTCGGTCAATCTGGGGATATCGAGGATTTATATCGCCTGCATGGCATTGACCGCGACGCTATTATAAACGCCTGTGCCGCGGCTTGTTTGAATAAATGAACCCCGAAAAAGATGTACGCTAATCAGCTCTGATGACCTGAACAATTCCAAGTGAGCTCCACCTCTACAGGCGTGCCTCCAACTCGTGGCGCTGAACCTTTCCAGTGGTTGAACGCGGAAGGTCTCTATCTGCCAAAAATATGATGTCCTTGGGTCGCTTATAACTAGAAAGATTCTCACGGCACAGGTCCATAAGATCATTCTCTGTCAAACTGGTATCGGCGGGCACAACAAAAGCAACAGGTACTTCGCTCCATTTTCGGTCTGGACGGCGGACGACGACCGCCTCTTGCACTCGCTCGTCAGCCAGCATGACTTGCTCTATCTCCGCCGGATAAATGTTCTCACCACCCGATTTGATCATGTATTTTACCCGATCCACATAGTCCAGGGTGCCATCCGCATTCCGGCGCAACACATCGCCCATATGGAACCAGCCGTTGCGGAAATCCTTTTCATTGGTTTCGTCGGCGTTCCAATAGCCACTAAACAACGTGGGGCCCCTCATAGCCACCTCACCTGGCATACCGATAGGCACTTCATTATCATCCGTGTCTACTAGCCGAATATCGCAAAATGCTGATTGTCGCTTGGCCAAATTTATTGGCGCCAAGCCAATAGGAATGACCGATGAGGATGCCGGCGGCAGACCTGTTTCCGTGGCGCCGAAGGTATTGCTGTAGGGGGAGTTCAGAGCCCGTGTAACGGCAGCAATGTCCTCACGTGGCACGAGATCTGCCATGGCGCCGCAACGACCCACACCTTTGACCCTCACATTCCGGGCTTCCAGGATTGCCGCAAACTGCCCAACCATGCCCGGCATTAGAATGAATAAGCCCATCTCTTCCCGTTCCAGAATGTCAATCAACAAATCGGGCTCATAGCCATCAACCACATGCACCGTTCCGCCCCTTAGAAGCGTGGCAAGAGCCTGATCCGTGGAAGCCATGTGGTAAAAGGGCGGCCAAGCACAGAAATTATCACCGATTGGAATATTTTGTTCTGAGGCAAAACACATCGCGCGCGCGACCATGGCGCGGTGGCTAATCAGAGCGCCCTTAGGCAAGCCCGTAGTGCCTGAGGTATAGAGGATCACCAATCCGGATTCCGGGTCAATATCCAGACCAGGAAAATCTGCCGTACTGTTGGCGAGGAAAGCTTCATAATCGCCGCCAAGCAAGATCCGACAGTGTTCTTTCAAATTTAACCGTTCCAGGGTCTCCGCAAACTCTTCCTGCACGATTAGAACTGACACCTCCACCAAGTTGATGCAGTGCCGCAATTCCCGATCTGCCAGACGCCAATTTAAACAGGCTACAATCAACCCAGCCTTAGCCGCCGCCAATTCCACCTCAATATACTCAAGCCGGTTTCTCGCCAGTAGACCAACCCGATCACCTTGTCGCAAGCCCTGGGATAACAGAGCATTAGCCAACTGGTTGGAACGTTCCTCTAACGCCGCATAGGTTATGACTCGATCACCATCGACCACGGCCCGATGGGTCGGGTTCGCTCCTACACGAGCGTGAAACAGAGCGCCAATTGTCCCGTGACGAGATTGCAATACGTTGGAGGGTGGCACGTAAGCGGGCAAGGGATTCTCCTAAGTATTCAGCCGAATGCCAATCGAGCACTAGCATATGTTGTCATGATTTTATTAGTCGGAGAAGAATACCGTTTCAACGCCGAATTCCTTAGCCGACGAAAAAATTTGTCGATTGAGGCCATCAAAGAAGAGTAAATTATTCCTTTCTGGCTGCTTGACTATAATGAGTAAAATGCAGAAAAATATTACCGCTACTATATTACCTCTAATTAATTAATTGAAAACATTACTAATATTCGTCTTGACCGCCGATTTAATAAATTTATACTGCGCACCGCCAAACTACAGGCAGACGATACCCGGCTGTGCCATCGCCGTCTGAATACGATTGAGGAAAGATTATGAAAACCTATTCCGCGAAGCCCGGAGATATCGAACGAAGATGGTTTGTTATCGACGCCGAAGGCGTAGTCCTCGGTCGGCTGGCCTCCATTGTCGCCACGCGTTTGCGGGGCAAGCACAAGCCTATGTATACCCCGCACATGGATTGCGGCGACCACATCGTGATCATTAATGCCGACAAAGTGCAGTTGACCGGTAACAAACTGGCTGACAAGACTTATTACCGTCACACCGGCTATCCCGGCGGCATCAGGTCCACCACTGCCGGCAGGATTTTGGATGGCAAACATCCTGAACGGGTAATTGAAAAGGCTGTCCAACGGATGATCCCCAAGGGTCCCTTGGGCCGTCAGGTGCTGCGCAAGCTAAAGGTTTATGCTGGCGCCGAGCATCCCCACGAGGCACAACAGCCAGAATTTCTGGATGTAGCTGCTATCAACGACAAAAACAAGAGGAGCGCCTAACAATGGCTGACGAAAATAGCGGCGCTGG
>CAZDQC010000163.1:0-3994 GCA_964507245.1 uncultured Rhodospirillaceae bacterium | reverse complement strand
AACGACAAAAACAAGAGGAGCGCCTAACAATGGCTGACGAAAATAGCGGCGCTGGTGAAGACAAAAATTCGGTAACCGTCGCGACGGATGGCCCTAGCCGACAGCAAACAGGAACCCTGGCTAATTTGAAGGAAATGGTGGAAGGCGCCGCGGCCAGTGGTGACGATGCAGCTTCCCCCCTTGCCTCGGATAGCGAGCCAGCAATGTCGGCGGAGCCCAAGATTGATGCCAACGGCCGGGCCTATGCCACAGGCAAGCGTAAGAACGCCATCGCTCGGGTCTGGATCAAACCAGGCGCGGGCCGAATTATGGTGAACGGCCGAGAATTCGAAACCTATTTCGCCCGCCCAGTTTTGCGGATGATCATTAATCAACCGTTCGAAACAGCTCAACGCAAGGACCAGTACGATGTTATGTGCACCGTGATTGGCGGCGGATTGTCAGGCCAAGCCGGCGCCGTACGCCACGGAATTTCACGCGCACTGCTGAACTATGAGCCCGAATTGCGAGGCGTGCTAAAGGCCGGTGGGTTTCTGACGCGGGATGCCCGCGTCGTTGAACGAAAGAAGTACGGTAAGGCGAAGGCGCGACGAAGCTTCCAGTTTTCCAAACGCTAAGGCGGATGCATACCAGCTAAATGGCTTGCGGTGTTTCGCCGCAAGCCATTTTATTTTGCTCCGTTTTTTCTTCAAGGCCCTGAAATTTTCGTATACAGACACTGTTGGATGGGAGATAGACCATGGACCCCACACTCAGCAATAGTATCAGAATAGGTATTCTTGGTGCCTCAGGCTATACCGGCGCCGAACTTGTGCGTCTGTTGGCCCGCCATCCTTATGCCGACATTGTCGTCATGACTGCCGACAGTAACGCGGGCGAACCATACGAAAAGGTTTATCCCCATTTGGGTGGCCTAAACCTGCCGGCCCTGGTCAAAGTGGACGAAGTAAAATGGGATAGAATTGACGTCGATACCGTATTCTGCGGCCTGCCACACGGCAACACGCAAGAATTTGTAGCTAGCTTGATGCACAACACCCAGCACAGTGTGCTGAATGAAATTACGCAAAAAGGTCCCGATGACACAGCGAAGACCCTAAAAAAAACGCCCCGTGTTATTGATCTGTCTGCTGATTTCCGCTTGGAGGACTTCGATACCTATGCCAAATATTACGGGCATGAACATTTTGCACCGCATCTTCAGCCGGAAGCAATCTATGGCTTGACTGAAATGTACCGTGAGCAACTGGCCGATGCCTGTCTTGTCGCCTGCCCGGGCTGCTATCCGACAGTAGCGATCCTGACCTTAGCTCCCCTATTGGCGGCTCAAAAGATTTCCCCTGAGGACATTATAATCGACGCCAAGACCGGCATCACCGGCGCCGGTCGGTCTGCAAAGGCGGCCAATCTGTTTTCGGAGGTGTCCGAGGGACTACACGCCTATGGCATCTCTTCCCATCGCCATGGGCCGGAAATTGAGCAGGAATTATCAAAGGCATCTGGGGATAAAATTAAGGTTAATTTCACACCGCATCTGGCGCCCATGAACCGAGGCATTCTGGCCAGCAGCTATGTCCGATTGGCAGGAAGCACAACGGCGGATGACCTGCGGGACTGCTTAAGGGAACGTTATGCTGATGAACCATTCGTGCGGGTGGTAACCGAGGGTGTGGCGCCGGCAACACGCGACGTGCGGGGTTCTAACTATTGCCTGATCGGTGTTTTTGCCGATCGTCTTCCTGGTCGGGCTATAATCATCTCGGTGCTCGACAACCTGGTTAAGGGGTCCTCGGGTCAAGCCATCCAGAACATGAACATTATGTTTGACTTACCCGAGGCTACTGGCCTGGAGCAGGAAGCCCTATTCCCATAATCGCGGTCAAAGGATTGATTACATGAGTTCCGGAAACATCATCAATTATTTGGGCATCTCGCCGGATATACACCCCGATGCCTTTGTCGCCCCCAGCGCCTATGTGATTGGCAAGGTGGATATCGGACCCAAGGCATCAATCTGGTACAATTGCACCGTGCGGGGCGATGAAGAGCCGATACATATTGGCGCCGGCACAAATATTCAAGATGGCAGTACCATCCATACCTCAGGCGGCGTCACAGATACCTGGATTGGCGAACATGTGCTCGTCGGACATATGTGTCTTTTACACGGCTGCCGCATAGAGGATCGCGCATTTATCGGCATGGGATCCGTAATACTGGACGAGGCGGTTGTGGAATCCAATGCCATGCTGGCGGCTGGGTCCCTCTTGACGCCAGGAAAACATATACCTTCCGGAGAATTGTGGGCCGGCAGCCCAGCTAAATATAAGCGTGATCTGCGTCCAGAAGATTTGGAAATCTATTCTGAGTACGTAGCCCGTTATATCACCTTAGCAGAAAACCACACCGCTGCCCTAACACCGTCTTGAAAATGCTTTGGTAAGACTATGCGCATAATCGTTGCGGGCGCCGGTATTGGGGGATCAGTACTGGCTCTGGCCCTTGAACAGTTTGGAGAGAAGGAGGGCATTGATTATGTGGTCCTGGAGCAAGCCCCTGCATTGACAGAGGTAGGCGCGGGCATCCAGTTGAGCCCCAACGGCGTGCGTATTTTAGAACGGATAGGCCTTGCTGATGATCTATCCAGATTTGGCGTAGAACCGGAATCCCACCAGCTGAAAAACTGGAAAACTGGCGAGACGGTGTTGCAGACGCCACTAAAGGCGGTGGTCAAGGATACATTCGGTGCGCCTTATTATCATGCCCACCGTGCCGATTTGATTGACGCCCTGGCCGACCGCCTAAATCCAAATCGCCTACGCCTGAATACCAGGGTAGTGTCGGTCAGTCAGGATGGCGACAAAGTAACGGCTTGGTTGGCCGACGGCAGCAGCGAAATCGGCGATCTCTTAATCGGCGCCGACGGCATACATTCGGTTATCCGTAACCAGGTCTTCAATCCGGAGCCACCGCGTCCATCGGGCTATATCGCTTGGCGTGGAATGGTGTCCACCGAACGCGCCGCCCATCTAGGTATCGACAAACAGTCTGTAGCCGTTATGGGCCCGCGCCTATCTATTGTCTTCTACTACGTCTCGGGTGGGGCCAAAATCAACTGGGTCGCCATTGGCGCCAGCGACGAAAAAATTTATGAAAGCTGGTCGCAAACCGCTTCCAAGGATGAGGTGCGGAAAAGCTTTGAGGGCTGGTACGACCATGCCAAGGGTCTGGTCGATTTAACTGACGAACTATTTGCCACAGCTCTACACGACCGAGAACCTTTGCGCGGTTGGGTAAGCGGGCGTATCGCTGTGATGGGGGACGCCGCACATGCCATGCTGCCTTATCATGCTCAAGGCGCAGTTCAGTCTATTGAGGACGCCTGGGTTCTGGCACGGTGCATACAAATGGGTCAAGATGACCCCGGAGCCGCCTTATTGAAATACGAAACCCTGCGCAAGGACCGGGCCCAGCGCCTGCAATTACATTCCCGAAACGCGGAACACTGGTACCACCTGGACGACGTCGAAGAGGTCGCTCGCCGCAACACCCGTCTGGCCGCCCACGCTCAAAAGAGCGAAACTGGCCTGACCCCGCAGCAAATTTGGCTGTTCAGCTATGACGCAGAAAAGGCTGCCATAGGGACTGACGATGAGTGGCGCGCCTTGCGGGAGTGGTAGGATTAGTAGAATGCACAAATTTCCTTGCCCACCGTCGCCCCGCGCGGCATGTTGCACTCCTTCCAAGGCAAACCGTTTCGTGCCCCCTTGGCGGAATTGGCAGACGCACGGGACTTAAAATCCCGAGACCCAAAAGGTCGTCCCGGTTCGAGTCCGGGAGGGGGCACCAATCACACCACCATAATCAGTCTAACTCATTGGCATGCATACACTTTTTCTTTTGCGTGCCGTTGGGGTAGACAAAATGGTAGACAAAAATTGTGGCCGTTATCTGTATCTTAAGCGGGGCGTTTACTACTTCAGCCGGCATGTGC
>CAZDQC010000162.1:0-6814 GCA_964507245.1 uncultured Rhodospirillaceae bacterium | reverse complement strand
AAGAAGCTCCGAATGCATGTAATTCATGCTACTCGAATTAAAACCAAATGATTGCCTATCCACAACCGAAGACAATCTAAACCCCACGCCCATCCAAATTTTTCGGTTAAGCTCGAACACCAAATTTGGTTTTGGATTACTCCGCTGCTTGCTGAGGGCTCATGAAACCCTCGCGCAGATCACGTTCGATGTCAGCCTGCGACCGATCTTTCGGCAGACCATAGCCCGCTCCGCCACCTGTCTGAGCTATTAATATATCACCTCTTTGCAACGGGTAACTTACCTTGGAGGGTAAATCTATCACGTCTTCACCACGCAGAACCTGAGTGGACGCACAGTTGCCATCAGCGCCGCCAAACAGTCCCTCGGGCGCTAGTCGAAAACGATCCGAGTAGGTGGCGAATGTGACATTGTCCGCCAAAATTTGATATCGCCGCTGAAATCCTAGGCCACCACGGTACTTGCCTGCGCCACCGGAATCGGCCACTAAGCTATAGTCCTCTACACGAAAGTAGTCGTATTCCATATCCATAGCTTCCACTGGCACGTTTGAGCAATTTGACAGAGGGCTGTCCACCGCATCGCAACCATCGCCTTGATAGGAGGCTCCATAGCCACCACCCAGAATTTCCAAATAAATTTTGTAGCCATCGTCCGTAAGTTGGCTCAACACTATAATCTCCGTGGAATCGAAACCCGCCGCGATCACCTTATCCGGGGCGGACGGAGCCAGCGCTTTCATCACCGCGTTGTAGGCTCGGTAGGCCGACAGCATCCTTGCCCGTACTGGTGCAGGTCGGCGTGGATTGAGGAGACTGCCATAAGGCGCACGCACTTCAATGGCTCGCTTACTACCTTCATTGAAAGGAATATCTGGACTGGTCAGCACCGCCTTCACGCAGGACAGTCCCGCTGCTATCGTCGAAGCGTAGGGGCAATTGACATTGGTGCCCACCTGATCGCACGTGCCTTCATAGTCCACAATTACCGTATCACCCCTAATTTCGACCGTAGCGTGTACGCGAAGGGGTTCATCGGTAATTCCGTCATCGTCAAGAAAATCTTCGCCCTCGTAAATTCCATCCGGCAGATCCCGAATTGCTGCTCGCATGCGTCGTTCGGAATAGTCCAGCAGTTGATCCATGGCTTCTGTGACCACGTCCGCGTGAAAGCGTCCACAAAGGTCCCTCACCCGCTGACCGCCGATGCTATTGGCAGCAAATTGGGCGTTAAAATCGCCAATAGTCTGGTCAGGGACCCTAATATTAGCGCGAATTAGGCGCTCAAGTGGTCCGCCATTCCAATCATGTTCCAAATTGTATTTACTTGGAGGAAATATCAGCCCTTCCTGATGAACATCTGTGGCGTCCGGGTTCAAACCTGGTGCGCCACCACCTAGATCTAAGTGATGCGCCACAGTGGCGCCGAACCCAATTAATTTGTCGTCAAAGAATATTGGAGAGAATAAAAATACATCCTGTAAGTGCTGTCCGCCCTCGAAAGGATCATTATTAATATAGAAGTCCCCTTCTACGAGGGTCTCCGGTGGAAATAGATCGGCGCAAGGCTTGAACGTTGCACCGATTGGACCCAATTGCATTGGGATAAGTTCCGCTTGGGCCACCACATTGCCATAGCGGTCCAATAGTGCGGCAGAACAATCATTGGCCTCCCGGACCACTGGGGAATAGGCAGAGCGTACCAGTTTAACGCCCATTTCTCTAGCGGCGGCGATCAGCCCCTGGCTGATCACAGCTTGATCAACAGTATTAACAGCCATTAATCATTTCTCCTGATTGAGCAGGATATTATCCTGGTCATCTACCGTCGCGGACCAACTGTGAGGCACATATATAGTCGATGTTCCATCCTCTACCAAAGCTGGACCAGAGATCCCCACAATTTCGTCGCGAATGGCGGCACGGCTGAGGAGCAAACAATCCCGCCATTTTTCTTGATCAAAAATCCGGGCCTGCCCACGCGTAACTTGATCCCCAATTCCTTTGTTCAAAGCTGGCACCAGGTCGGGTGGTACAGACGCACCTAGGCGGAATGATACAATTTCCGCCCGGTGCAATCCGGATTCTCCAAAGGAAAAGACCCGATTATGTGCCTTATTGAACAATGCCAGTAAACCATCGGCGTCCAGGTCAGCTAAGGTGTGACCTTCAATGTCGACAGTGATTTCGAAAGCCTGACCAATGAACCGCATATCAAGACTGCGGGTAAAATGCAGTTTGCCTGTCACGCCCAAATTCTGGAAAGAGGCAGTAGCCTGATCGCGCAACTGGCTGAATACCTCACGTACTAAACCAGGTGCATCAGCACCTAGTGGAATGCGCCGCGTCTGGGTTTCATATTGCAGGAAATCCGATGCCAGAAGGCCGTATGCAGACAATACTCCAGCATTCGGCGGTACTAGGATTGTTCTGATACCCAGTTCCTCTGCCACCCTGGCGGCATGAAGCGGTCCGGCGCCACCAAATGGCACTAGGACATAGTCTCTGGGATCACGTCCTCGTTCGGTCGAAACGAGTTGGATCGCACCGACGATATTGGCATCCGCCACACGGACGGCACTATCGGCTATTTCCTCAAGCGATAATTGAAATTTTTCAGACAACGCTTCAAAGACACGCGATGATGCAGAAACATCCACACTCATTTTTCCACCCAAGAATGTCTCGGCTCGGATGGTACCGCGGAGCATATGAGCATCTGTGATCGAGGGTCGGTTACCGCCACGGCCATAACACGCTGGTCCCGGATCTGCACCGACGGATTCCGGCCCCACCCGCAGCATCCCGCCATCGTCCTGCCAGCAGATGGAACCACCACCGGCCCCTACCGTTACTATATCCAAGACTGGTGTTCGGATTGGTAGTCCATCCACTTCAGTTTCTCCGGAAAGACTCGGTTTACTGTCAGCAACCAAGCAAACATCCGTGGAAGTGCCACCCATGTCGAGTGTTATGAGATTACCATATCCTGACAGGCCCGCCTGACGCACTGCGCCCATAACGCCGGCTGCAGGCCCCGAAAACAAGGAGGTAATAGCATTTTTTGACATACCCGCCACAGGTAGCCTACCGCCGTTGGATTGCATGACGGAAAACCGACCGCCGAAATTTTGTTTAACTAATTGGCTCTCGAACCGACGCAGATACCCATCTATTACGGGCTGAACATACGCGGCCAAGGTAGTGGTCGAAGTGCGTTCGTACTCCCGAAATTCCCGTGTCACATCGGCCGAACAGGTGATCGTAAGATCTGGAAATTGTTTTGCCACTAATGTAGCCAACTGCCGTTCATGTTTAGGCTCAGCGTAGGCATTCAATAGGCAAATGGCGACAGATTCATATCGACCAGGGCCGAGATTTTCTGCTAACTGCGCGGCCACCGCGACTTCGTCCAGAGGTTCAACAACCTCACCCTGACCGGATATTCGTTCGTCAATTTCTATAATATCTCGACGAGCCAACACCGGCTCGGGCTTTTTATAGAAGAGATCGTAAATCCGAGTACGGTTATGCCGTTGCAGGAATAGCACATCGCGAAACCCTCTTGTGATCAAGAGGGCTACTCGCGCACCCTTCCGTTCTAATATGGCATTAGTGGCTACTGTCGAACCGTGCACTAGTTCCTCGACGGCACCAAGATCAATCTGGCCCGCGGCCAAGGAAGCCGTCGCGCCCTCGTCAGGCCGAGCCGGCACAGACGGAACCTTAGCGACCCGCACTTTACCATCCTCAATAGCGACAAGATCGGTGAATGTCCCACCAACCTCGACCCCAACTCGCATACAAACCTCCTAAATATTGACCGGTATTGTAAGTGCCCTTCACTGCATCAGGAAAGACCCATAAAATAGGGCTGCACCATTGGGACTCACCCAACAGTTCATATCATCCGACAAATGTGCACCTGTAAATGAACAGAACGAAAGGTATTCCTTCTTATTTGTTTAGCATCGCGCCGGGTAAAAAAATATCAACAAGGCGTATAAGTACGGCATAACCTTTTTTTGGGCCGTAGAGGTAAAAATCATGATCATGGTGGAACTGGCGGGAGATCTTAGAGCGGAAGGCGATGAGCTACACGCCTTGCTACTGACCCTTTCAAATGATGATTGGAAGCTCCCCACGCCCTTCAAATCTTGGACCGTAGAAGCGGTTATCCAACACCTTTTAGCGGGCGATTGGATGAACACCCTTTCCTTAACAGATCCAGACCGCTTTGATCATACTCTGAAACTTCGAAACGCAGCCCGTGCGGAGGGCCGAGACGCATCTGGCCTCGAATTTATGGACGATGATCCGGGCAGCGCCGAACGCTTGTGTGCAAACTGGTACCGCCGCCAGCAGGAATTATGTGACCATTACGCAGCTCATGATCCGAAAACTCGCATGAAATGGGTGGGCCCAGATATGAGTGTTCGATCCGGCGCTACCGCTCGTTTAATGGAAACTTGGGCCCATGGCCAGGACATATATGATCTTTTAAAAAAATCACGCACACCCACCGATCGTATTCGGAATATTGCAACACTTGGCGTAAATACTTATCGCTGGACATTCCAGAACCGGGGCCAAACGCCACCCGGCCCAATTCCTCATGTCCGTCTCGTAGCACCTTCAAACGCCATCTGGACCTGGAACGAGCCAAACGAAGAAAATTTGGTGGAAGGCTCGGCTGTCGATTTCTGCTATGTGGTCACTCAAGGCCGCAACATTGCCGACGTTAATTTGAAAGTTTTAGGCGAAGTGGCAAACAAGTGGATGTCCATCGCCCAATGTTTCGCCGGGAAACCGGAGGATCCGCCCGCACCAGGGCTCCGGGCATGGTGAAATGATTTAATTCTGAGGCGATAGACCATGAGCAACGATGACAATCCCAAGGGGCTATCTCGTGGCCTCACGAATTACGGCGACAAAGATTTTTCGCTTTATCTGCGCCGCTCTTTTGCGAAGTCTATGGGATATTCAGACGAGATGCTGGATCGGCCGATCGTAGGTATTGTCAATACAGCGTCAGGCTACAACAATTGCCACAGGGGAGTGCCGGAGCTAGTAGCTGCTGTGAAGCGGGGGGTGCTTGCAACCGGTGGCCTGCCAATAGATTTTCCAACGATCTCGTTGGGAGAGGTCTATCTTAATCCTACATCATTGATGTTCCGCAACCTTATGTCCATGGATACGGAAGAGATGATCCGAGCCCAACCTATGGACGCAGTCGTACTCGTGGGCGGTTGCGACAAAACTGTACCAGCCCAATTAATGGGCGCAGCCTCGGCCGATCTACCAACTATACAACTTGTCACCGGGCCCATGATGACGGGGAGATATAAGGACCAACGTCTGGGGGCATGCACGGATTGCCGACGATTTTGGGCGGAATTTCGGGCTGGTCGGCTCAATTCTGGCGAAATTGGTGAGATTGAGGGCAACCTCGCAACCACAATGGGGACCTGTGCGGTTATGGGTACCGCGTCCACCATGGCTTGTATTGCAGAAGCCCTCGGAATGACGTTACCGGGCACCGCCGCAATTCCTGCAGTTCATGCGGACCGCCTGCGCGCCGCGGAAGCCACGGGCAAACAAGCGCTAGAAACAGCACGATTGGGGCTAACGCCGTCAAAACTGATCACTGAATATTCGGTGGAAAATGCCCTACGAGTATTGCTTGCATTGGGTGGCTCCACGAACGGGATATTGCACCTGACAGCCCTCGCGGGTCGGCTAGGTATTAATATCTCACTGAAACGTCTCAATGAGCTAAGCGACACCACTCCGGTTTTAGTCAATTTAAAACCCACGGGCGTTGGCTATATGGAGGATTTTCACGGTGCTGGAGGCATGGGGACCCTGCTACGCGAATTGCAGCCCCTTTTACATCTTGATTGCCAAACAGTAACGGGCGAGACGATGCGACTGCGTTTGCAGAATCCGCCCGATTATGTGGATCGAGCCATAATCAGGGATCTTGAGGAACCCTTTGAAGCTGTCGGTGGTCTCGTCGCCTTGTTCGGAAATCTGGCCCCGGAGGGCGCTATATTGAAACGTTCTGCTGCGGACCCAACCCTGTTCGAACATACCGGTCGTGCCGTTGTATTTGAATCTTTAGAGGACCTGGCTGACCGTATCGACAGTGAGGAATTGGACGTGCAAGCGGACGACATTCTAGTCCTGCAAAACGCCGGCCCGAAAAGTCATGCCGGCATGCCAGAGGCTGGCTATATCCCAATTCCAAAGAAGCTAGCCGAAGCTGGTGTTAAGGACATGGTTCGTATTTCAGATTGCCGAATGTCTGGCACGGCGTTTGGCACCATCATTTTGCACGTTACGCCGGAAGCAGCTATCGGTGGGGTCATTGGTTTGATCCGTACCGGCGACGAAATCAGTTTAAGTGTATCGAATAAATCATTGAATTTAAACGTACAAAATAACGTCTTACGCCAAAGACAAAATAACACTGAGTTGCGCCAAGCAACACCTGACCGAGGGTACGCCTGGCTGTATGCTAAACATGTAACCCAAGCAAATCATGGCGCAGATTTCGACTTCCTGATGCCACCAACATCCCCGTAAATATGCCCCAAATTATCACCTAGCTATACGCTCTCAAGGCCAATTTAATCCCATTGAAAATATTTGCGAAAACCGAGTTGACTTTCTCCGTGAGCCGTTACTAAGGACACATCGAACGACAGAATTATGCTGGCCCCGCCTCTAATCCAATTTTCAACTTAGTATCCTAGAGATTAAGCACTGCAATTCCTAAGCCATCGATATCTGCCACAACTTCGTCACCACTA
>CAZDQC010000161.1:0-6820 GCA_964507245.1 uncultured Rhodospirillaceae bacterium | reverse complement strand
CAATTCCAGCTGCGCCGTCAAAGTTACCACCTTGAGCTACGCTATCGAGATGCGAACCAATTACCACTGGCGCAGCGGACCTAACCTTACCAGGCAGGGTCATGTACACATTGCCTGCCGGGTCATCATCTATCTCAAGCCCAAGGTTTTGGCCATAATCGGCCAGAATATCGCGAGCTATCTGCTCACCCGGTCCGTAGGAAGCCCTCGTTATGCCGATGCCATCATGTGTTTTAGTTTTAAGAGCATCGAATAAGTCGTGTGCCGAGGCTTCATGGTACAAGATAGCTTTGTTTAGTTCAGGTGAAACCATGGGACACTCCAAAGAACCAAATTCATTTAAAAAATCCGTACGCAGTGACAAAAATTACACAAATCCTCTGCCAATGAAGTTTGTTAGTATAAATTTTAGGAGAATGGAATAATTGTCGGCGCGCAGCCGGGAAAATCTAGTCGCAAGTATTCAGTTAGTACAATCCTGAACCCCGGGGACGATGACATCGCCATCAACAGGGGATGAGCTGGTCAAGCGATAGCACTTTTGGATTGCCGGTTCGGGTTACCTATTGCCACACGTGTCGTTGCCAATTCTAACGTTGTATGTGTAGTTAAGTGAGATTAACGGTACGTAAAATTTGCCTCGCGTTTTTCCAGAAAAGCGTCGCGACCTTCGATGTAGTCAGGCCCTTGAAAACCTTCGACGCGCAATCGGCGGGAAGTTTCCGTTTCATCCGTCGCTCCCTCCAAAATTTCACCAACCATGGCCTTGACGGCTCGGACGGTGAATTGAGAGAGGTTACAAAGATTTTCAGCAAATGCTCTCGTTTCTGACTCCAAATCTTCAGGCTCGAACAGCCGTGTGGCCAAGCCGATGGAAAGCGCCTCTCGGGCCTCAATGACCTTGGCTCCCATGAGCATCTCCTTAGCCCGGCTAGGTCCAATCAAGTCGGATAGACGTTTGGTTTCCAGCAGGCTGTACGCAATGCCAAGTTTAGCTGGCGGGATACAAAAGCGGGACGTGGTATCTGCATAACGTAGATCACAGTTAAGAGCGATGGCACACCCACCGCCGAAACAAACCCCCCGCACCATAGCAATAGTAGGTTTATTCAGATCAGAAATAGCGTTATAGGCCGTGCGAATTTTGTCATGATAGTCCGCAGCGCTCTCAGCCGTAGCATGAACGATGGGAAACTCGGAAATGTCCGCCCCGGCGGCAAAAGCACGTGGTGCGCCGGAACGTAGGATCACCACTTTTATATCCGGATCATCGCCAGCCTGGCCGAACAGCTCTATGATGCCCTGCCAGACCTCCGCATTCAGGGCGTTTAGTTTACCTGGGCGATTTAGCACAATTTCGGCGATTTCGTCTTCCTTGTTCATATATATAGGATCGTTACTCATGGTCGGCCTTTCTAATGCGCTATAAGATACCCTGATCCGAATTTGAGGATGGCATGGCAAACTATTCGATCTTTACCTTAGCGCGCAACGCCCTAAACCGCCATCGCGACTGGCCTCAAGCTTGGCGTAGCCCCAAACCACGCCCGTCCTATGATGCCGTGATAGTCGGCGGCGGTGGCCACGGTCTGGCCACGGCCTATTACCTGGCGGACCGCCATGGCATGCACAACATTGCAGTTCTTGAGAAAGGTTGGATCGGCGGTGGCAATACAGGGCGGAACACCACCATCGTCCGCTCCAACTATCTCTATCCCGAAAGTGCGGCAATTTATGACCATGCCCTAAATTTATGGGAGGGGTTAAGCCAGGAATTGAACTTCAACGTCATGTTTTCCCCCCGCGGCGTGATCAATCTCGCCCATGATCCCCATGAAGAGAGAGAGTTGAAACGGCGCATTTACGCCAATCAGTTGGCAGGTGTGGATGCAGAATGGGTTGGCCCCACACAATTAGCTGAAATCTGCCCAATTCTGAACTTGGACCCCGACATTCGTTATCCCGTTATCGGCGGCACCCTGCAGCGGCGGGCAGGAGTTGCACGTCACGACGCCGTGGCGTGGGGTTATGCCCGGGCGTCAGACCAACTAGGCGTCGACATCATTCAAAACTGTGAAGTCACAGGCTTCGATATTCGCGATGGGAGAATTGAAGGGTTGCAAACCACACAAGGGGACATCAGCACCTCCAAGGTAGGCGTAGTGGCAGCGGGGCATTCCTCCATCCTAGCGGCCATGGCCGGTATCCGCCTGCCCCTGGATAGCCATCCCTTGCAAGCACTAGTATCAGAGCCCGTAAAGCCGGTAATGCCAACGGTAATCATGTCTAACAAGGTGCATGCATATATGAGCCAATCGGATAAGGGTGAGTTGGTGATCGGCGCCGGTATCGATCTCTATAATTCCTATGCTCAGCGCGGTAGCTTTGGTGTGATTGAGGAAACTATCAGAGCGGTGGTGGAACTGTTCCCAATCACCTCCCGCCTGAAGATGATGCGGCAATGGGCCGGCATTGTGGATGTCTGCCCTGATGCTAGTCCCATAATTTCCGCGACGCCGATAAAAGGATTATTCTTCAATTGCGGCTGGGGCACCGGCGGTTTCAAGGCGACGCCCGGTTCGGGTCATGTATTCGCCCACACACTAGCCAAGGATGAACCCCATCCGATCAACGCGCCCTTTGCCCTGGAGCGATTTTACAGCGGCGCCTTAGTAGCCGAGCATGGCGCCGCGGCGGTGGCTCACTGATGCTCTTACTTGACTGTCCCTGGTGCGGTGTCCGCTCTGAAGAGGAATTTTCCTGCGGCGGCGAAGGTCATATTGTGCGTCCTTTGAATTCGGAAGATATGGATGACACTGCCTGGGGCGATTATGTCTTCATGCGCACCAATCAAAAAGGCGTTTACTATGAACGCTGGCGTCACAGCCATGGTTGTGGCCGTTGGTTCAACGCAGCCCGCAACAGCAGCACCCACGAGATCCTGGCCATCTACCGCGTTGGCGATGCCAAGCCGGAACTGCCTGAATGAACACTCAAATCAACCGGAGGTCCAAAGGAGGCCGGATAGACCGCAATGAAACGCTTACGTTTAGTTTCGATGGAAATATCATGCAAGGTTACCGAGGCGATACATTAGCCTCAGCCCTCCTGGCAAATGGGGTGCGCCTCGTAGGACGCAGTTTCAAATATCACCGTCCGCGCGGGCTGATGGCATCTGGGGGCGAGGAACCCAATGGTCTAGTGCGCCTTCGCACCGGCGGCCGAGCGGAGCCAAATGTTCGTGCCACCGAGGCAACCCTGTACGACGGTCTGGAAGCGGAAAGCCAGAACCGCTGGCCCAGCCTGCGCCATGACCTGGGCGCGGTTAATGATCGATTGTCGCCTCTGTTTCCCGCTGGATTTTACTACAAGACCTTCATGTGGCCAGCAAATCTGTGGCCAGCCTACGAACATTTCATTCGCCGCATGGCGGGGCTGGGCCGAGCGGCGGTCGACAGCGATCCCGACCGTTACGATAAGCAGTACGCTCATTGTGATGTTCTCGTGGTAGGCGGCGGGCCAGCGGGCCTGGCGGCGGCGCAATGGGCCGGGCGCACCGGGGCAAGGGTGATCCTGTCCGATGAAGGCCTAGAAATGGGCGGCGCTTTGTTGGGCAATGACCAAAGGATTGATGGTGCGGCGGGAATGGACTGGGTAGCCGGCAGTCTCAAAGAACTCCAAAACGCGGAAAACGTCCTGCTGCTCCCACGCACCACGGTATTTGCCTATCACGACCACAATGCCCTGAACATGCTGCAACGAGTGACCGATCATCAGCTAGAACCCAAGACGCATCAACCCCGCCAGCGCCTTTGGCAGGTACGCGCTAAGCAAGTGGTGCTGGCAACCGGGGCCTTGGAACGACCGCTGGTCCTGGCTAACAACGACCGGCCCGGGGTTATGCTCGCGGGCGCGGTGCAGGTCTATGTGAACCGTTTTGGCGTCCGACCTGGACGGCGGGCTGTGGTGTTCACTAACAACGACAGCGCCTATCCAGTGGCCCTAGACCTGCAAGCGGCAGGCATAGATGTGGCGGCCGTAGTTGACCCACGTCCTGCACCGCCCTTAGGCTGGCTATCTGAATTGGAGGCGGTAGGCATACCGGTCAAGGCTGAACGGGTGGTCACGGCTGTGGAAGGGAGGCGCGAAGTCACGGCCGTACACATCGGCAAACTTAACGATGCGCAAGATAACATTTTAGGCAACCGGGACCAGCCCATCGATTGCGATCTGTTGTGTCTGTCTGGTGGTTGGACACCCAGTCTGCACCTCTTATCCCAATCAGGCGCAAAGCTGACTTGGAATAACGGCCTAGGCTGTTTTTTGCCCGACACAGCCGGACAAAAGGTGCGCATCGCCGGGGCAGCAAACGGTGATTTCGATTTGCAGACCTGTTTGACTGCTGGGGCCGAAGCCGGCAATGCCGCCGCTAACGACGCGGGCCATTGCCGTCGGGGACGCGGGCCGCGAAAGCCCATAGCCGAAGATACGCCTAAAATGACCCCGCCTCTCCCTCTCTGGCACATACCGGGTAAGGGCAAGGCATTCGTGGATTTCCAATCCGACGTCACCGCCGCCGATCTGCATTTGGCAGCACGGGAGGGCTACCGCTCTATTGAACATGTGAAACGCTACACCACTACGGGCATGGGGACGGACCAGGGCCGAACCTCTAATATCAACGCTCTGGGCATCGTGGCGCAGGCCTTAGATGTGCCGGTCCCCGAGGTGGGCCATACCACCTTCCGGCCACCATTTGCGCCAGTTACTTTCGGAGCAATCGCCGGGCGACGTATAGGGCCCTTGTTGGAACCAGTGAGGCGCACGCCAATGCACGGATGGCACCAGGCCAACGGTGCTATTTTTGAACTAGTAGGGCAATGGCACCGCCCCTATTACACGCCCTGGAACGACGAAAACATGCAACAGGCGGTGGATCGCGAAGTCCGTGCTGCTCGCTCCAGCCTGGGCATCATGGACGCGACAACTTTAGGCAAGATCGATATCCAAGGCCCGGACGCAGCGGAATTTCTTAACCGCATCTATATTAATGGTTGGAAGAGCCTGAATGTTGGCAGCTGTCGTTACGGCCTAATGTTGGGTGAAGATGGCATGGTGTTTGACGATGGCGTCACCGCCAGACTGGATAATGAGCATTTCCACATGACCACTACCACCGGCGGAGCAGCCCACGTATTGGACTGGCTGGAAAGCTGGTCACAAACCGAATGGCCCGACCTACAAGTGTATTGCACATCAACGACCGAGCAATGGGCCGTAGCCGCAATTTGCGGTCCCAACGCCCGGGCGTTGCTGCATGAACTTTCGCCTGATTGGGATCTTTCACCAGAGGCTTTCCCGCACATGACGTGGCAGGACGGCTCCGTCGATGGCATAGCGGCGAGGGTGTTCCGTATCGGCTTTACAGGGGAACTATCTTTCGAGATCAATGTCCCTGCCGGTTACGGCATGGCGCTGTGGAATTCTCTGATAACAGTTGGGGAAAAATACGGCATCACGCCGTTCGGGACCGAGGCCATGCATGTCCTACGAGCCGAGGTTGGCTTTATCATGGTGGGTCAGGAAACCGACGGCACCGTGACACCTCATGATCTAGGTTTGGGCCGCATGGTCAGCAGCAAAAAGGATTTTCTCGGCAAGCGCTCCCTGTTTCGCAGCGATACCCAACGCCCTGACCGGCCGCAACTGGTTGGCTTGCTGCCCCAAAACAAGACCTTGCGCTTACCCGAAGGAGCACAACTGATCGAGACCTCCGACCCCACACCACCACAACGGGCCCAGGGCCACGTCACTTCATCCTATCACAGTCCTAACCTGGACCGCACCTTCGCCCTGGCTCTTCTGAATCGGGGGCACGAACGACACGGCGAAATAATCCACGCAGCCTTTGATGGAAATGCTGTGCCGGCAGCGGTAACGGCACCACGCTTCTTGGATCCAGGAAATAGAGCAAGATGACCCAGCCCCGCCACGAACCCTTGGCTCATCTAGCCCTTGCCGGCCGCGCCACAGGCAATGCGGAAACTGCCGAGGTTGTTTTGCGGGCCTTGCCTTATCACCCATCCTTAATTCTGCGTGGGGAGACTGATGACCCCGCATTCTTGGAAAGCTTTCTCGGCGCCATGGGTTTTGGCCTGCCCGTCGCTCCCTTTGGCATAACCAATCATAATGATTGCGCCGCATACTGGCTGGGGCCCAATGAATGGCTCATTATGGGTGTTACAACCCCTGAGCATCTCGCCGCCAGTCTGGCGGGCTGCCGTCACGCCTTGATCAGAATTAGCGACGGCCAACAAATCATTGCCATATCCGGTGCCCGCGCGGTTGACATCTTAACCAAACACTGCCCGCTAGATTTGCATAACCTAAAGTGTTCTCAACCCTGGTGCAGTCGCACGGTAATGGCAGGTGTTCAAATTACCCTACACAACCTGTGTGACGGCAGCTATCATGTGCACGTAGGTCGCAGCCTGGCGGATTACACTTGGCGCATCCTGGAAGATGCAGCCCTGGAGTTCGGTGTCGCAGTAGCCGTAAGGCCATAGTTGACAATTCATAATGACCGGACCTAGCGTCCGCGCGCACCGTACTGGGTGATATGACGCCGAATTGGCGAGAACTTAGTCTTCGGCGACCAAATTCTCCGCCGCCGCACGGCCATCCCTCCCAGCAACAAGTTCGAATTCGACCTTCTGGCCTTCACGCAAGCTCTGCATACCTGCCCGTTCCACGGCCGAAATATGTACAAACACATCCTTCGTACCGTCGGTTGGCTCGATAAATCCATAACCCTTGGTGG
>CAZDQC010000160.1:0-6864 GCA_964507245.1 uncultured Rhodospirillaceae bacterium | reverse complement strand
AATGTGGTGGAAATGCGTATTGATGACGTTCAGGATTCGGTCTGGCTTCGGGTGGATGTAACGGGCGGCGCGTCCTGTCATGTAGGCTATCGATCTTGTTTTTACCGCTCCATACCTATTGGCCCGCTCAAGAACAACACAGCCCCGC
The DNA here is from genome assembly GCA_964507245.1 of uncultured Rhodospirillaceae bacterium. Classification (GTDB taxonomy): domain Bacteria; phylum Pseudomonadota; class Alphaproteobacteria. Next base: position 6,716 of record CAZDQC010000160.1, on the reverse strand, counting down.
GCCTGAAGTTTGAGGAAACGAAAAAAATTTTTGATCCTAAAGTCGTCTATGGCGACACACCTAATCCCACAAAATTATAGGGAATTGAGCTTAATCCAATAGTGGCAAAAAGGTGATGATTTGCGGTTAGGGTAGAGGAGTATCTTCTACTCCATATTTTTCTGCGGATAAATTGGAGTTACTCGGCATCCAACATCGAGAAGCAATAGATGGTCGGTAAAGAGAATCACCTCATCCTAAATTTTGGAGAAGAAACCGAATATTGACGGACGTCGACGGTTCCACATCTCGGTCTCGAGTAAATTTCCGCTGAATGGTCAAGCCGATGCCGATGCATTCATCCTGATATTGAATTCCGGCCCTGGAAAGAATTTGGCTTTCGTCACCACTCAAATCGCGGCGGTTCTCGGCCGTAGCACTCCAGCGCTGGTCGATTTTCCAGCGTAGGTTATTGTAAAGTTCTTCGCGGGCGTCTAGTTCGTCCACCGTCTGTTCTCGCTCTAACGCTAAATAGGTAGTGTTCAATTTTAGAAATTCTGGCCCAATAGAAATATAAATCTCGTTGCGGCGCAGGGAAAATTTGTTGCGATCCAAGCGCAGGCGGTGATTCAAATCTAAAAACCGCGACGGTGCAACGGTCAACGCCATGACATAGTCGGATCGATGGTCATCCAAGCCCGTCCTGGGAGCGAAAGTATCATCGTCCCTTACCCTAAATACCTGACCCACTGTTATACTTGAGTGTCCACCCGAGATACCATGGGCTGAAGCTTTCAAGCCGATGTTCGCGCGAGGGCCGCTTTCAACCCGATCGTAGCCGGGGAATCGGTTCAGACTAAACAAATTAGTATCGTCGAATTCCAAACTGCGGCTGTCTTCATTTGGAATTTCCTTGGGATTGCCCCCATACGGCGCAAAGATCAACTGAACCACTGGCTCCACAACCTGGCGGACGGTGCCCTCACGTCGCACAAAGGGAAAACGCCAATCTAAAGCCAGGACCGGCCACAAACGGGACTCGATCCAATTGTCGCTTGTATCACCGTCAGCTTTGCCTGCCGCCGCGAAACCATTGAGATTGTAGAAGTCAACCCCAAGGTTAGCCGTCAGGGCAAAAATATTGCCTAGGTCATCCACATAAGGAATTTGCAAATTGCCATCCAGGCTCAACCGCCGGCTGTCAAATCCATCCCGGCGGTATAGAGATACCGCCGAGGCATCAAATGTTACTCGGCCAGGAAGTCCTTCTGAGTTCAAACTGGCCGAATATTCGAGCAAAGGCGCGACCAACGGCGTGGTTCCCGGATCATCGTCTACTTTCAATCCTTGAAAGGCAAAGACTGACGCGGCGGCGAATTGCTGGCCCCAAATACCCTCGGCGAAGAGAGAGGAGGTCAGTGTATCTTCGCCATTGAAATCGTATCTACTGAGATATGTATCATCCGTCGTCCGCGACAGATCGAATCCCCATCTCCATGTCTGGTCGATATCGAACCGGCCTAGAGCATCAACATGACCACGTATTACTTTCTCCCTTAGGCGATCGTTGTTATCGTTTCGTTTGTCCGTATAAGTCAGACTGGCCTCTCCGCGATAGCCACCCAACTCCGTCAGTGCCCTATATTCACCAACCAAGATGAGTTCGTGCTCGGACGTGATGATAGGAGAGAATGTCAAGTCACGCTCGCTATCAATGGCCCAGAAATAGGGAATCTGCACCGTAGAACCTAATTCTGAAGAGGAACCCAACTTTGGCGCGAGCAAACCACTCTTACGTTGCGTCAAGGGATCAACGTGGCGGAAGTAGGGTGTATAAACAATGGGAATACCAAAAACTTCCAGGGTAGCGTGCCTGTATTCGACCTCGTGCAAGTTTCTGTAATGAACAACCTTGACCGCCTTCAATTGCCACAAAGGCTCCTTGGATGGGTCGTCCTCGCATAGTTCGCAAGGCGAATAGACCGCTCGTTTCATTTCCAGTTGATTTTCGTTTGGCCGACGGACTTCATTAGCGGCGAAGCGAGAATTATCAGTCAGCAGAATGCGAACACTTTTAATGAAGCCTTTAGTCAAATCGTCTGACAATCGCATATGTTCCGCAAAAATGACTTCGCCGCTAGGCTCTAACAGGGTAAGGTTGCCGCTGGCCGTGACCACGCCGTCCCGTTGGTTATAGTTGACACGATCCGCCAACAAGACCCGGCCTTGGCTAGAAAGTTCCACATCGCCAATGGCTGTCACGTAACCCAAATTTTTTTCATAGGTGATTTGATTGGCAGACAACAAGAATGGTGCTTCGCCAATTTTCTGCGACCAAGCCGGCCCAACAATGGCGCACCAAAGAACTGACAATGCGAGGATGCGGCCGAACCGTGCCATGAACTCAGCCGTCCTCTAAATGCAGCAATAGGGACAGCCCCAGTAAGGTACAAATTCCCGTCGGCGTCCAGGCGGCTAGGACCACAGGTAGCTTGCCAGCTATACCAAAAGCATGCACAACGTCTGAAACAAAATAAAGTAAGAAACCAGTCAATACGCCAGTAGCCAACAACAGACTGGCACCTCCCCGCCGGGTCAAACGCAAGGAAAATGTCGCCGCCAATAGAATCATTGCCGCCAATAAAAAGGGCGTCGATAACACGTTGTGCCAATACAGGCGATGACGGGTAGCCGAAAATCCAGCCATTTCCAATGTCTGTATAAAATTGGGAAGCGACCAGAATGATAGGGTCTGGGGCGAGGCGAATCCTTCTTGGATCTGCTCCAATGTCAACGAGGTCTTCAATTCGTACTCTTTCGTGCGGACGGCGGGGCCATCCGTACGGGTCAGCAAGGCGTCCGTGAGACGCCAACGCCCGGCTAGAAGCACAGCACCGGCTGCATCGATGCGGCCAACAAACCTGTCCCGCCCCTTGTACATGAAAACGATTACATCCCGTAGCTCTGTCCCGGCCGAGGAAACATGGCGTGCGTGGATTACCGACTGACCGAATTCGTCCGCCTGACGCAACCACAAACCCGTAGTAGAAACCGCCAACAGGCTTTGCCGCCCCTCCAGAAATCGACCTTCCAATTGCTCATATCGGGCAGACAAGATGGCAGCTAGAGGATTGAACAAAGTTACCGTGAACGCGCCTAACAATAGGGCGATAACCAAAGCAGGAGCCAGAAACTGCCATACGGAAACACCGGCGGCTCTTGCGACAATCAATTCATGGCTACGGGTCAGGCGCGAAACCGTGACTATAGCTCCAAACAGAGTGGCCACGGGCAAAACCTTTTGGGTGAGTGCGGGCAAATTCAGCGCCGCCATGCCCAGCACCAAACTAAAATTTGCCGCCTCCCGGCCCGAGGCCCGGCGCAGCAACTCAACAACATCAACCAGAAAGATCAAGGCCATCAGGATACCTAGAACAAAGCCTATACCCATCAGAAATTGCCGGCCCAGATAGAGCGAAAACGTAGGTGAGAGACGCATCAGAGGGGTTCCAGGTTACCAGGCGCCATGGTGCCGGGCCGGTGGGACCGGAAGTGTCCACGCACCAGGGCATAGAGACAGACAGCCATAGTTAAAAATTCATTCAAATATAATAGCGAAATCAAGGCAGGAATTTTCGCCGACAGACCTACCAGCCCCACACCCGCCGCACGCACCGCGACGACACAACCAACGGCCATCGCAATCCGAAGGCGCCGGCCTCGGCGACTAAACTCGCCGGTTAAGACCGCCGCCAAAGCTATCATGGTAAAAGTCAGGCTATACAACGGCGCGGCCAACCGATCGTGCCCTTCTGCCCGCAAGCGCCCAGCATTCGCCAGATCATCCGCGCCAGTGCCAGGCCAGAACAACTCACGCAGGTACCGCTCGCCTGGCTCCAGCCACCTGTCGTCTTCCCGCTGCACGAACTGACTGAGATCAAGTACATAGCGGTCAAACTGCAGCAACGATAATTGCCCCGCCCTATGATCGATTTCCTGGCGATTCCCGTTGACCATGATAAAACGTGGCCCACCATCGGTGCGAACTATAACGCCCTTTTCGGCAATCATCGTCACAGGACGATTCTTTACGCGACTGTCATGCACCAGAATGCCCAACATCTCACCACCCGACTGCCGGGCCCGGATATAGACCGTCAGACTATCGCCGATAGTATTGAAGGTGCCTTCTTGCAACAGCACGTACGATAGATTGTTCCGGAGCGATGACTTCATATCCTTGAAAGCCCGCTGCCCCGTTGGCATCAAATATAGGGAGAGAAAATAGCCCACAATGGTTACGCCCAAAGCAAACACTACGGCCGGACGCGCCAGAGAAAGATTCCCCAGGCCCGATGTTCGCATGACGACAATCTCGCTGTCCCCATCCAGGTTATTGTAGACATATAGAACTGTGGCAAATAGCGCGAGAGGGAGAATTATGTTCAACACGCCGGGAAGAACTAGCAGGGTCAATTGCGCAAAGTAGGATGCTGAAAGACCTTTGTTGATGATCAGATCAACAAAGCGCAGGGATTGCATCAGCCAGATCACCCCAGTCAGCGACAACAAGAAGAATACAAAGGGACCGACCAGTTGTCTGAAGATATATTTTTGCAGTCTTCGCACGAATTGCACCATATAGCGCTGGCGGTCGTAAAAACAGAATCAAGGCCGCTAAAGGCTGAGAGCAGCTGAGTAATTACCTCGTTAAAAGCGACATTCTAACAAGAAAGACCATGCTGCCTCTCGGGAAAACAACGAGGTTCAGCCTACGGCCTTAAGTGATAAATAGTATTTTGTAATCCCTATGTCCAATCCGCCTTTGCCCGCGCAGCACCATTACTTTATCAATAAGATCCAGGGAACATAACGTTTCGACAGTCGATCATTGACCTTCCTAAGGGGATATTCATGAAGATCACCATCACCGAACCGAAATTACCTAACTCCGGCGCCCTCGTTATCGGAGTTTTGAAAGGCGGCGTCTTTTTGTCTACTGGTAAGAAATTGGACAAGGCCTCGAACGGTACCCTTTCAAAAGCGATCAAGGGCTCCCGCTTCATGGGGGGTAACGGGCAGTTTTTGGATGTGATTGCTCCAGCCGGGATTGGCGCCGACCGGGTGCTTATGGCCGGTCTTGGCGAGGCCAAAGCAGTCAAGCAGGGTACCTTAGAGAATGTGGGTGGTGCGGCCCTCCAGCGGCTATCCAGCAGTGGCGTCAAATCGATCACGATCGCCTGCGATCCGGTCAAGGGCGCTAAAGTGGACATCGGCCTAGGCGCGGCCAGTCTAGCCTATGGCGCGCATCTAGCCAGCTATCGCTTTGATAAATACCGCACCACCTTAAAAACCAAGGACAAACCCTCGGTCAACACTGTGACTGTGCAGGTTAAGGGCGCGGCTGCGGCACGTAAAGCACTTAAGCCTTTGGGCTCCGTGGCCGATGGCGTCTTCATGACCCGTAACCTAGTCAGCGAACCGGCTAATACCCTGTACCCTGAAAGCATGGCCAAGGAATGCCAGACGCTAAGAAAACTGGGTGTCAAGGTAGAGATATTGAACGAGGCTCGCATGACCAAACTGGGCATGGGCGCCCTGTTGGGTGTTGGTCAAGGTAGCCGACGGGAGAGCCAACTGGTCGTCATGCGCTGGCAGGGTGCCGGTGCACGCACCAAACCTTTGGCCTTTGTCGGCAAGGGGGTCACTTTTGATACGGGTGGCATTTCCCTTAAACCTGGCCCGGGGATGGACATGATGAAATGGGACATGGGGGGTGCCGGCGCAGTGATCGGTTTGATGAAGGCCCTGTCCGGTCGCAAAGCTAAGGCCAATGTGGTTGGCGTGGTCGGGCTGGTGGAAAACATGCCCGACGGTAATGCGCAACGGCCGGGCGACATCGTAACTTCCATGTCCGGCCAGACCATTGAAATCCTGAACACAGACGCCGAAGGCCGCTTGGTTTTGGCTGATGCCCTTTGGTACACCCAGGACCGTTTCAAGCCGCAGTTCATGGTCAACTTGGCCACCCTGACCGGAGCAATCATAATTTCCCTGGGCCATGAGCATGCGGGCATGTTCTCCAACAACGATGAACTGTGCCAGCGGCTGTCAGAAGCTGGCAGCGAGGTGGACGAAAAAGTCTGGCGCATGCCGCTGAACGATGCCTACGATAAGAAACTCAATTGCGCCATCGCAGATATGAAGAATATTGGAGGCCGAGACGCGGGCTCCATCACCGCAGCGCAGTTCCTACAACGTTACATTAACAAGGTGCCCTGGGCACATTTGGATATCGCTGGCACCGCCTGGGCTGACAACAGCAAACCCACTGTGCCAAAGGGAGCCACAGGGTGGGGCGTGCGTTTATTGGACCGTCTGGTAAGCAACCACTACGAACGAAAAGAGCGGGAGTGATGCCTGAAGTCGGGTTCTACCACCTGCTCCATATGCCCCTGGAACGAGCCTTGCCAAAACTGTTGGAAAAGGCGTTGGAACGCGGTCACCGAGCCATCGTGCTGACGGGCTCAAAAGAGCGGGTGGAAGATCTAAATGCGGCCTTGTGGACCTACGAAGAGCGCTCCTGGCTGCCGCACGGTAGCGCTGGCGATGGTTCGCCTGAAGCCCAACCGATATTTCTGACGGCGGAGGAGGAAAACCCCAACAGTGCCGATGTTTTGGTAGCCGTGGATGGCCGAGCACCAACGAATATCCAAGGCTACGCCCGCATCATCGAC
>CAZDQC010000159.1:5885-6958 GCA_964507245.1 uncultured Rhodospirillaceae bacterium | reverse complement strand
CGCGCAATTGCGTCATCCACGGATGTTAGCTGCGCTGCGCTGGTGCGCCCGGCGATAACCATGGTGAAATCGGACCGGCCTTCGACCGCCGCCCGCATTTTACCCACTCCTTCCTCAATAGAAAGCAGAGATGCCTCGCCGCCACTACCGAACTGTTGCGGCAATTCAGTATCTTCAATTGACAAGCCGGCCAAACCGGCAAATTCCAACTCTTCCACGGTACGTTTTACGTTCAAGGCGTTGCCGTACCCATGATCCGCATCCGCAAACAGTGGGAGGTCCGAAGCTCGGCCCATGCGTAGGGCTTGCTGTGCAAACTCCGTCTGGGTTAACAGGATCAGGTCCGGTGCTGCGAGAACGGCAAGCGAGGCCAAGGAACCTGCGTACATGCCCATCTCAAACCCAAGGTACTCTGCTATCCGGGCGGAGATAGGATCATAAACCGAGGCGGGAAAGACGCAGGTCTCACCCTGCAAAATTTTCCGAAAACGTTCCCTACGGCCACTGAAACGTGACATTAAACAATACTCCCCTGCTCAATATGCTGAAATACCGCCCTCGGCGGGGATGACGGCGCCGTTGACCATACGTGATTCATCCGAAGCCAGAAATAGGGCAATGTTGGCGATATCCTCCGGTTCACCCACACCAAAAGGATAGCTCTCGAAAGTCCCAACACTACCTTTCCTCGCCTTGGATGGTTTCCGCGCCACATAGCGTGATTTTATTCGCTCGGTCTTGACCAACCCAGGGCAAATTACGTTGGCCCGCACGCCAAATTCGGCGTAGGCACCTGCCAGACTTCTTGTCAGCGATATCAAGGCGCCCTTGGCCGAGGAATAGACATGGGCTGGATGATTGCCTCTCAAGGCAACGACAGAGGAAACATTGACGACTGCGCCACCGCCACTGTCAATTATTGCGGGGATGCCGTGGCGGCTACATAGGAATGGGCCCTTCAGATCCAAGGGAATGGTACGGTCCCATACTTCCATATCCACATCCGTAACTTTGTTATCCTCCAATACCGAGCCGCCAGCACAGTTGAACAATATATGAAGCCCGCCGAAATG
>CAZDQC010000159.1:0-5785 GCA_964507245.1 uncultured Rhodospirillaceae bacterium | reverse complement strand
AGGCACCGCCCAAGCCATTGCCACGATCACCCGTCCCCTGTATGGCTTCAAATAGGACCTACTAACATTTTCTCAAAGCCTACCGGGGCTGCTTCTAGCTTAGCGCCGAGATTGGGAGATACATCCCGTGACGCTAAAAATAATTGGGGCTGGGTTCGGCCGCACCGGAACCCTATCGATGAAAGGCGCCTTAGAGTATTTGGGTCTAGGCCCATGCTATCACATGCTGGAGGTGATGAACCGGCCAGAAAACGCCGACGCCTGGTACAATGCGGCACAGGGCAAGCCCACGAATTGGGACGTTATTCTTAACGGTTTTCAATCCAGCGTTGATTGGCCGGCTTGCCATTTCTGGAAACCGCTGTCATCTCACTTCCCCGAGGCCAAGATTATCCTGACGCTACGCGACGAAGAGGCGTGGTGGCAGAGCATCAACAACACTATTCTTCGCAATTTTCGGGATGGCGACGAAGTGGTGGACGCGGCCCGGATTAAAATGCGGCGCATGACCCGCGACCTAATCGTTCAGAAGGTATTTGGCGGCAAAATCAACGATCGTGCCCATGCCATCGCCGTCTATCGCCGCAACATCGACGAGGTGAAGGCGGGAGTTCCCAAGAAACGCCTGTTAATCTTCGACGTAGCAAATGGATGGGAGCCTCTTTGCAAATTTCTCGATCTACCCATCCCAAATGGTCCCTTTCCGCACACCAATACGACAAAGGAATTTCAGGACCGCCTAGCTGAACGGAAGGTGCTGTCCAAAAATTAGCCTGCCAAGGCGGGTAGGCGGTAACGATCCTGCGGATCGTCCCAACCCTTAAAATTGGGTTTGCGTTTTTCCGCGAAGGCCGCGCGGGATTCCATCAAATCCGTTTTGGCGCCGTGGTCGTGCAGCGCATTCGCTAGGCCCATTAAATCCGGCGCGATAGATGGCCGCATCTGCCGCATCATATGAACCGTATTGACGCGGGAGGCCGGCGGAAGCGTCAGCAAATGTTTCGCCATCTCCATAGCCGTATCCATTAGGGCGTCAGCATCGACAACGCGATTTACAAAACCGATTTCATAAAATCGCTGTGCCGTGAAGCGGAAGCCCAGGGCCATTTCCATAGCGATGGGATAGGGAAGATTTGCGATGTGACCATGATTATAACCGCCCAATAACCAGCGTTTGGCCTCCGAAACTTCAAATATTGCGTCTCGTGCCGCGACACGCAGATCTGTTGCTTCCACTAGCATAAAACCCCCACCCATGGCGAAGCCGTTGATAGCGGCAATCACCGGTTTTTCCAATTCGCCCGACATCAACGGATTTAATACCTGAATGGGTGTACCGCCGGGCGTCTTGTTCTCTAGGGTCTCCTTCATATCTTCACCTGCACAAAATCCCCGCCCGGTGCCGGTAAAAATTGCAACTTCCAGCTCTTCGTCCTGACGAAATACGGTCCAGGTCTCGGCTAGAACGGTACGCATTTCCGTGTTCAAGGCATTGAGCCTTTCTGGCCGGTTCATTCTAACGACAAAAATTTGACCGTGACGTTCTGTTTCAACGACTGCCATTTTTCTACTCCCACTATCCAAAATACCTAAACGAAGAATAGCCTCGGCACGCTGTTGCACAAAGTTATCTGTTCCGTCATTTTGCGGTTATGAAACTTTTGAGTGTTTTTGTAGCGTTGTTTCTGTTTATCGCAATCCGTAGCCAAGCGGAACAGCGGCACTTCATAACACTCGCCTCGACTACGTCCATTATGGCATCGGGCTTATACGACCAGATTTTGCCCAAATTCACCGGAGATACAGGTATCGACGTTCACGTAGTAGCCGTCGGCACAGGACAAGCCCTGCGCCTGGCACGCAACGGCGATGCGGACGCCCTACTGGTGCATCATCCACCTTCAGAGCGGTCATTCGTTGCAGAAGGTTATGGACTGCAACGTCACTTGGTCATGTACAACCGGTTCCTGATTGTCGGACCTAAGAATGACCCCGCAACCGCCGGGACGGCAACAGACCCAGCCGATGCCTTGCGTCGAGTTGCCCAGACAAAGGCAATCTTTGTCTCGCGCGGGGACAACAGCGGCACCCACCTAAAGGAACTCAGCCTCTGGCGCACAGCAGGTGTCGACCCAAAACCAGGATCGGGGGTTTGGTATATGGAAACAGGGTCAGGCATGGGAGCGACCTTGCGCATTTCTTCTGCAATGAAGGGCTATTGTCTCACTGACCGAGGGACCTGGCTTAGTTATCGCGACCGGAACGGATTGCGCGCCCTGTTTGATCATCCCAATAACAATCTGCGCAACCAATATAGTGTCATTATCGTGAACCCGGAGCGGCACGCCCATGTTAAGGCTACCCTAGCGCAACGTTTTGTTGAATGGCTGACTGACACGCCTGGACAAGCGGCTATCGACGCTGTCACCTTGGAAGGGCAGCGATTGTTTATTCCCAATGCCACAACCACAAAATAGGTGGACCAACAGGGAGCACAATAGATGGAATTTGGTTTGCACTTCGCATCTACGACTTACCCAGAGCGGGACCGTTCCGTGCAATTTTGCCAAGAAGCCGAATTAGCCGGATTTTCTTTTGCCGTAGCTGTCGAGCATGTGGTTTTGCCAACCAACTATGCTTCGGTCTACCCTTATTCCCCGACGGGCAAACTACCCGGCGATCTGATGGCGAATTTGCCTGATCCATTGGTGTGGATGACCCATGTAGCGGCTTGCACGGAACGGCTTCATTTAATGACCGGTGTATTGATCCTGCCTCAACGCAACCCCCTGGTTCTGGCGAAGCAATTGGCGACCATGGATTATCTATCGGGTGGTCGCATAGAATTGGGGATTGGCGTCGGTTGGCTGCGCGAAGAGTTCGAGGCAATTGGTGTGCCTTTCGAACGACGGGGACAACGCACGGATGAGCATATCGAGGCCATGCGTGCCCTCTGGGCCAGTGATGATGCCAGCTATCATGGACATTTTGTAAATTTTACGAGAATGTCCTGCAATCCCAAACCAATACAAGATCCTCTACCAATCATTATCGGAGGCCATTCCGAGTATGCGGCCCGCCGAGCCGGCCGTTTGGGCAATGGCTTCTTTCCCGCCACAGGGTGGTCTGGCGATATCCAACCGCTGCTTGAGATAGTCCACGATGAGGCCGAGAAAGCCGGTCGCGATCCCAACTTAATTCAAGTCACAACAGGTCTGGGGCCTGAAAATCATTTAGAGTCGGCATTGCGCTGGGGTGAACAGGGCATCCACCGGGTTGTTGTGCCGTCAACGCTATTCCAAGACGATATCCCGGGCAGCTTGCAACGCTTCGCCGCCGACGTCATCAACCCGGCAAAGGCGCGGATCGGCTAGCCCTGAGCGTCCATAACGGCCAGGGCGGAGATATTCACTACGCCCCGTGATGTGACTGATGGCGTCGGGATTTGCACCGGTTTTGCAACCCCCAATAGAATAGGGCCGATTGAGGTCGCTCCAGTTACCGTTTTTACAATATTATACGTGATATTGGCGGCATCCAATGTTGGCATGATCGGCAGTTTCGCATCCCCAACAAATCTTGTATTGGGGTAAAGGAGCTTGCAGATCGCCTCACTCAAGGCGCTGTCTCCATGTATTTCCCCATCCACTATTAGATCCGGTGTTTCTTTTGTGATCCGGGCGAGTACCGACCGCATTTTTTGCGCGGAAGCGGAACTAGAAGATCCATAATTGGAGTGCGACAAAAGAGCAGACTACAACCCTTGCCTAAGCGATAAGCTGGATGGCTCCATCATCACGACGAAGCCGGGACGATTTATGCCGACCAGTTAATAGATCCTCCGCGGTCCAGCCCAAATTACCATGGTAACCGATGCCATAACGTACGACGGCTTCGTCGGAGAATTCCCGAAATTCCGGCACGTTGAGCCAAATTCGGATCAGCAAGCGTTTTCGCTCTTCTAACGGTTCCAGCTCATGCGCCTCTCGGCCATGTAAAACTGTGTAGTTATTGCAAAATTGTATATCGCCCTTGCCGAAAGAAAATGAGAGGCGGGTCTCTGCGCCGATGTCATCGATTAGCTTGAATGCTTCTTCATCTAATGGTGAAAGTGGGGCCTTTTCCGCCACATGTGCCGCCGACATCCAGGACCGGTTATAACGGCAAGACAGAGCACTGTTGGCGAGACTGAACAGTGGGACCCGATAACCAGATGTCGGCGTCTCGCCCACTCCATGTTCGTCCATACGGTCCCATTCATACCCTGCAAACAGTCGAGGCAATAGATCAGGCCGCCGATTTAAGAATTCGTTGTAGAGGGTCGTAGAACTGGAAAGATGACTATGCGGGTTATCCGCCGCCTGGCGCACACACAGTAAAGTGACGATATCCATCAAATCTACATGCAGGGGCGTGATGCGTGGGAACCCAACGCCTCGTTTACCTTGATTAGGTTTCAAGGCCCCGTCAGTCACGTAGTGGATCAGGCCACCATCACTATTTTGGGTCATACCCATGCCGATGTGGCGGCAAAGCCCATAGTACATCACCGACAAGTCCTCGACATCATAGCCGTCAACCGGAAAACCCCGCAGCAAGGCAAAACCACGCCCGTTGCGCAGATCATCCCCAAGCGAAGTCAACAATGGCAACAATGTGGGCAAAGGAAAATCCCTGGGCCCCAACGCAGCAAGTTCCATGCCACTGCGTTTTACTCTATGCAGCGCCTGCTCCAGATCTGCGATATGGCCCGGCTCAAGGTAGTACTCCCAGGACTTGTCGGTTTCAATTTCTGCTCCATACCAGGAGCTAGAATTTTCAATAGGTTCAAAAGTCTGATGGTTCATATTTTTCCCTAGACCGGGCGTTGACCACGCAACAAGATACGTTGATGTAGACGCTTCTGGCCAACAGGAAAATCCATGTTTACCGAATGTACCAAGCAACGATTATCCCAGATCACCAAATCACCTACCCGCCATTCATGATCGTAGCGGTACTTGTCCTGGGTCATATGTCCGTAAATCCATTCAAGGATAGTTTCGCTCTCATCATGACTGACGTCCATGACCCTATCTGTTCGGTTAGGATTAATGTAGATCGCCTTTTCGCCAGTATCCTCATGCGTGCGAACAATTGGGTGGACGACTTCCGGCGTCTCCACCTCTTCTTCAGGACTACGAGCCTTGGGGCGCACCGGAGCACGTAGTGTGTCATAACGGTGAGCCGCCTTTAGGGTGCTCAACCGTTGTTTTTCATTCTCCTCCAGACCCTCATAAGCTGTCTGTGTATTACAAAATCTCGTCTGTCCGCCACTCTCGGGAATTTCAATTGATTGCAATAGCGTCGCCTTTGCTGGCATCTCAAAATAGCTGTCATCGGTATGCCAGCCGGACAACCTCATGCGCCGGAGATCGTCCGGCTTATCCTCAGGCCTGTCATAGGTGGAGTCTAGGAGGGAAACCTCAGGCACCTGATCATGGCGCTGTACCCGCAAAAGTTGCCGCTGTGGCTCTCCAAACCGGCGGGCGACAGCAACAAAATCCGCTGCTGCCAAAGGCTCGCTGCGGAAGCACAACAAATGGTGCCGCAAATATGCTTCGAGAACGGCACGTTCCTCTCCGGGGTCGAAAGGCTGCGAAAGATCCAAGCCAGAAACTTCGGCCCCAAGAGCATTGCAAAGAGGGGTAATTTGCAACGACACGATGGTATCCTCCCAACTAAGTCATACTTTGGGTTCGATTATAGGAGGAGGAATGGAAATATGTCATAGTTTAAATTACAT
>CAZDQC010000158.1:0-6979 GCA_964507245.1 uncultured Rhodospirillaceae bacterium | reverse complement strand
CCGTCCCAACGTTGCAATGGGGCTTCGTACGTTCAAATTTTTCCTTCGCCATGGGTTTATTCTCCGACCATCTCTTTCTTTCAAAAAATCAAGCACAAAATTCGTTCGTCTGCCGGGTTGGAGCGGGTGGCGGGGATCGAACCCGCGTAACCAGCTTGGAAGGCTGGGGCTCTACCACTGAGCTACACCCGCAAACACCTCCCAACGGGCAGAAACGTGCGCTTTGGATTTAGCTAAAGTGGTGGAGGGGGTTGGATTCGAACCAACGTAGGCATAGCCAACGGGTTTACAGCCCGTCCCTTTTAACCACTCAGGCACCCCTCCGCACACGAAACCGCCACGCCCGACGGTGGGCTGATATGTACCTTTCGACCGGCCAAGTCAATTCAAAAAACGGCCAAAAAACAGATGGCTGACGTTCAACGTCTAACCATTCAGGTTACCCCCTTAGCCCGACACGCAATTGCATTACAAACAGCCCAGCTTTATATGCGGTGCCATGGTAGGGCGCAAGCGATCTAGTGGACGGCATATCAGGCGGCGTGGCACTCGCCCGCGTGAAGGTTGGGTTGAAGGGCAACCCGATAAACTTTCCGCGCGCAGGGGTCGAAAACAGCAGGAGCCCTATTGGATTTACGGTCAGCACACAGTTGAGGCCGCATGCGCCAACCCTGACCGCCAAATCCTGCGAATTTTATGCACCACCGGTGCTTTATCCCCCGAACATGTACTTCGACCGGAATTCGTTGATCGCCGTAACCTCGAAGAAATTTTACCTATAGACGCCGTCCATCAAGGCATAGCTGCCCAAGTTATGCCCCTAGGCAATCATGATCTGGAAACTCTGCTGGCCGACAAAAGTGAACAGAGTATAGTCCTGGTGCTTGACCAGATCAGCGATCCCCGGAACGTGGGAGCCATTTTGCGCTCAGCAGCGGCCTTCGGCGCCTTGGCGGTGATCATGCAGGATCGCAATGCGCCCAAGGAAGGCGGCGCCTTGGCGAAAGCTGCCAGCGGTGCTCTGGAAACCGTGCCGTTGGTGCAGGTCAATAACTTGGCCAGAGCCCTGGGCCAACTCGCGGACATGGGATTTTGGCGCCATGGTTTGGCCTTGGACTCAAACCAAGCCATAAATGAAATGTCCCTGTCAGGGCGGGTCGCTTTGGTGCTAGGTGCCGAAGGCGATGGTTTGCGCCCGTTGACCCAAAAGTATTGCGACAGTCTGGTTCACATACCTATGAGCGTGGCTATGGATAGTCTGAATGTCTCCGCTACCGCGGCAATCGCCCTTTTCCTTGTTTACCAATCGCAGTCAGGCAATTGAAATAATGTAATTTTGATCCTCGTCGGATTGGCCCAGCTCTAGGCGCACGCTATGAAGGTTTCGTTTTACAGGGATCGGCGTATGAAAAATTTCGATTTCCGAGATCACCACCTTGCCTCATCGTGGCCGGGGCTCAATAGAATTCTACGACGGCTTATCGACGTTTCATTTAACTTTCACTCGAAGTCCCATTCAGACATATTACTCCTGTCGGTCGTTGACTAAACGTAGCCGCGCCGTCCACCTGTTTGCTTGCGGAGTCGTACTCATTTGTGGAACCCTAGGTAGCGGCGTTATCGACAACAAATATGCAAGGGCTACAGACGATGTCAGACGAAAAAATCATTACCTTTCCGGTGGAAGCAACCCACATCATGATGTTTAACCGCTCAATCGGCGATTTCTCCAACGACGGCATGGACGGAGACTTTGTCGCACCACCCACCTTTCCTCAGGCAGTGGCCCAATTCGATCCGGACTATAGTCTGCGCATCAAGCCAGGCGTCGATTGGTTTGGCTCGGGCAAGGATCCCAGTGGCGTCAAGGGTACGCCCACCTCCTCCGGTGGACTTCACGCGGAACAACATTTTGAGTTCGAGCGCCCCATCCGCCCCGGCGATCTCCTTACTGTGGTCGCGAAACCCGGCAGGACCTGGGAAAAGGAAAGCAAACGCGCCGGCAAATTAATGTTTTCCGAGCGCATCACTGAATACCGTGATCAGAATGACGAATTAGTCTGCACGGCGCGCAGCGTCGGGGTGAAGACCGAGCGTCCCGTGGATCAGAATTGAGGAGCTGTGCAATGACTGTCAAAGCAAGTGAAATCAATGTTGGCGATACCTTTGAAGAAGTCCTGGTCGAAGATCTGAAACGCACCCAATTGGTAATGTATTCAGGCACATCAGGCGATTACAATCCTTTACACACGGACGACATTTATTGCCGTGAAGCGGCGGGTTACCCGGGCGTCTTCGCCCATGGTATGCTGACTATGGGCATGACTAGCCGTATCGTCACCGGCCTGTTCGGCGCTGAAAATATTAAAAAATATGGTGTCCGCTTCACCAATCAAGTTTGGCCAGGCGATGACCTGCAAGGCAGCGCCGTGGTTGAGGATATACGCGAAGAAGGCGACGAAACCCTGGTAGACCTGAAGATAACTACCACCAATCAAAAAGGCGATGTTGTGGTCATAGGCAACGCCACGGGTCGCATTGATCCATAACCAAGAAACATTTACGGCCGCGACCCTGTCTTAACCAAGATCTGGCGTCGCGGCCGCTTTCTCACTGATTTTTTACAAACAGTGGCGAAGTCCTAGTTTCGATGATCTGATCGATATTGGCTAACGCAACCTCAGCTACCCCGTCTATGCACAAAATCTAGTCATCTGCTGGCGGCTTATATTCACCGGGGAAACCGGGTAGAATTCCGAGGCCACAGGCGATACGCTTCATTGCGTGCAGGTTCATGTCTTTGTTAACGTGACTTTCAATCGAATGACCTTGGCTCAGTACCTTCAGCCAATTAACGCTCGTGAAATTAGTATAAACTTGTTAAATCCCTCCTAACGGTGGGGCTGATACCGTGTGCTACCAAGCCTTTGAATTTTGGGTTACGTCAGGGGAAAACCATGTATTTGGACGGGCGGTTGTGGCGCTTTACGGCGGGATTACGTCATCGTTTGGTTGGCGCTGTTTTTATAGGTCTATTGTCGGCAGCTATTGGTGTACTGCGCCTAATCTTGCTTGGCTGGCTGCTAGGATTGATCTTCGAAGGCGTGGCCTTGTCCCAACTATGGGGCCCAGTCGGCCTGGTTGGCGGCACCATGCTTATTCGCGCGGTGTTGGAATATGCACGCAACATGGTGGCCCATCATACTTCGGCTCAAGTCCAATTATCCTTGCGCCGACACCTATACGAACAAGTAGTACATCTGGGCCCCGCCTATTTCGGACTCAAACGTACCGGCGACGTTCTGATTTCCTTGGTTGAAGGTGTGGAGCAGTTGGAGACCTATTTCGGTCAATATATCCCGCAACTATTTGTTGCGGCTCTGACCCCTATAATGATTTTCGTTTTTATGGTCTTTCTGGACGGGCCCATTGCGGTCTGCTTCCTTGTATTTGCTATTATTACTCTAATCGCCCCGTCCATGTTCCATTACTGGGACCGCATGAGTGCGCGGGCACGATCAAAATCCTATGGAGCCTTTGCTGCCGAATTCCTGGACAGCCTGCAGGGTCTAGGCACCTTGAAATCTTTTGGCCAGAGCCGTGCGCGGGCAGAAAACCTGGCTCAAAAGGCACACGAATTGTTCCGTACCACCATGTGGGTCTTGGCCACCAACGCCCTAGGGCGTGGCATTACGGATACGGGCATCGCACTGGGCGCGGCGGGAGCTCTAGCCATGGGTGCCTGGCGGGTCAGTACAGGCGAAACAGAATTATGGATCCTGCTGGTGGTTCTAATGATGGGCGTAGAAGTCTTCCGCCCATTACGGGAGCTACGCAACCTCCTTCACCAGGGTATGGTTGGGCAATCTGCAGCTGAAGGCATTCTCGATATCCTCGCTGCTCTGCCCAGTTTGGAAGATAACGGGACGGAAACACTGACGTTGCACGAGGCCGCCACTGTGGCGTTTGAGGATGTGTATTTCACCTATCCCGGCGCCCACAGGGGTGCCTACGACGGCTTGTCCTTTTCCATCGCGGCAGGGGAGCGCATTGGGATTATAGGACCGTCAGGAGCGGGCAAAACCACGATCCAAAGACTGTTGCTTCGCCTTTATGACCCCGATAGAGGGCGCATTCTGATCGGGGACCAAGATATCCGCCAGCAATCCCTGGCCAGCCTCCGCCGCCATTTTGCCGTTGTGCAGCAGGACACCTATTTGTTCTTTGGCACCGTGGAAGACAACATCAGATTGGGAAAGCCAAACGCCACCTGGGAAGAAATAAAAGCCGCGGCAGAGGCTGCCAATGCGGCAGAGTTCATCGCCCAGTTGCCCCAAGGGTACAATACCATTGTGGGCGAGCGGGGCCTGAAACTATCGGGCGGGCAGCGTCAACGCGTTGCCATTGCCCGCGCTTTGCTGCGCGACGCACCGATCTTAGTGCTGGACGAAGCCTTGTCCGCAGTCGATGCAGAGAACGAAGCGGTAATACAGCAGGCCTTGGACCGCTTGATGGTAGGTCGGACGACCTTGATTTTTGCCCATCGGCTCTCCAGCGTCATCGACGCGGACCGTATTCTGGTTTTAGGTGAAGGCAAAATCGCTGAGAGCGGTGGTCACGACGAATTGATGTCATTGGGCGGGACTTATCATCGTCTCATGGCTTCCCAGGCCCTCGCGATGAATGTAACTGGTCAGCGATTGAAAAGGCACTCTGGCCAGAAAGAACCAAGCGTTATAGAAGAAGTGACGCTGGAGGAAGAAGAGAACGACGCCATACTGAAGGCTCGAGGTCTGGGCTGGGCGGGCGCATTCCGTAATCTCCTAGGCTACGTTACGCCGTGGAAAGGCCGATTGAGCCTAACTTTCATATTTGGTGTCAGCCGGGTCATCGCCTACACCGGCATCGGGATTGTCAGCGCTCTTGCTGTGGCCGCCGTGAAATCAGGCCAGCCCTATGATAATTATTTGTGGGTTCTGGCAGCAATGGCACCAATGGCTGGTATCCTGCACTGGTTGGAAAGTTGGATCGCCCACGATATGGCTTTCCGCTTGCTGGCGGAAATGCGCATCGCCTTGTTTGAGAAACTGGATAAGTTGGCTCCCGCCTACTTGTTAGTACGGCGCACCGGTGATTTAGTTTCCATCGCTACTCAGGATGTAGAGACAGTTGAATTCTTCTTTGCACATACCGTGGCTCCAGCTTTTGTTGCCGTGTTAGTACCAGCTGTGGTGTTGGTCACTCTGGGAATATTTGGGCCAGAAATGGCCTTGGCCCTAGCACCATTCTTGGCGGTGGTAGGGTTGAGCCCGTTCCTTATGCGTGGACGGATCGATCGTTTAGGTTCCGACGCGAGAGAAGCCCTTGGCGAGCTGAACGCCCATGCGGTAGATAGCATTCAAGGCCTAACCGAAGTTATAGCTTTTCAAGCCGAGGCGGATAGAGGAGCCGGCTTCATGGCCTTGGCGAAACGGCAGATCAAGGTGCGGTTACCGTTTTTCCGGGAGTTAACTATCCAGACTGTCTCTTTAGAATTGGCCACAGGCCTAGGCGGTTTAGCAGTAGTCGCCGTCGGAGCGAGCCTGGTCATTAACGGTAACTTACCCTCACAGTACCTACCTCTTTTGACCTTGCTTGCCATGGCCGCATTTTTGCCTATATCCGAAATTGCGAACATTGGCCGCCAACTGGCGGATACCCTGGGCGCCACACGCCGACTGTATGCAGTGCACGAAGAAGAGATTGTTGTCCAAGACGGCGCCGGTGTTTCGGCGGCGGAACCTTCAGGCCTAATTATCCAGAACGTGGATTTCAGCTATGCCGGCACAAAACGTCCAGCCCTACAAGGCGTCAGTTTCGATGTGCCTGCTGGAAAATCCTTGGCCCTAGTAGGCCCTTCTGGAGCCGGCAAGACGACAATTGCGCATTTGTTCATGCGCTTTTGGGACCCGGCTAGTGGCAGCGTCAAACTAGATGGCCATGACCTGCGCGACTATCGCCTGGAAGCAATGCGCCGGCGCATTGCCCTGGTAGCTCAAGATACGTATTTGTTTAATGACACCCTGCGGGCCAATATCCTAATCGCAAAACCTAACACTAGCGCCCAGGAATTAGCTCAGGCGATCGAACGCGCAGCTCTGAAGGAGTTTGTAGAGGGCTTGCCCGATGGTTTAGACACTCCTGTAGGCGAGCGTGGAATGCGCCTCTCCGGCGGACAACGCCAACGGGTCGCTATCGCCCGTGCCTTCCTTAAAGACGCACCGATTTTGATCCTTGACGAAGCCACCTCACACCTGGATACGGTGAACGAACAACTAGTGCGCAGCGCCCTGGACGATCTAATGGCAGACCGCACCACTATAATCATCGCTCATCGCCTCTCGACCGTCCGCGACGCTGACCGCATTGTTGTGCTGGAACAAGGCATGCTCGTCGAACAAGGTACCCATGACGAACTAACGGCTTTGGGCGGCCTGTATGCCCACCTCGTAGCCCGACAAGGATCAGCAGAACGTTCGGATGCAGCGGAATAGGAGTGATTTGAACCGAGTTCCAGTTAGAGTTATGTTGAGGTCGAGGAAACAGAACAAGGCTCACACAATGACCTTGAGTGCCGCGCAAGTAAAACAATTCAAAAGAGAGGGCTATATCTTTCCTCTTGATATTCTAGACCGGCACGAGTCGGCAGATCTGAGACAACGGTTAGAAACCTATGAAGCGACCCAGGGCGGCAAGCTAGCTCCTGGTCAGCGGGCAAAATCACATTTGATCTTTAAGTGGCTCGATGATTTAATTCGCGATCCGCGCATATTAGATCCCATCGAGCAGTTGATTGGCCCCGATATCTTGTGCTGGAACACTATATTTTGGATCAAGGACGTTGGCTCCGAAAGTTTTGTTAGCTGGCATCAGGATACCCGCTACTGGGGCCTGTCCAGCCCCGACGTGATAACAGCATGGCTGGCACTTTCCCCCGCCA
>CAZDQC010000157.1:0-7104 GCA_964507245.1 uncultured Rhodospirillaceae bacterium | reverse complement strand
AAATTGGCGGAAGAGAGTGGGAGTCGAACCCACCAGGCACGTCTAACGCCCCTCAACGGGTTTGAAGCCCGCGCGCAACACCGGAATGCGTTCCCCTTCCGCTCACAAATCTAGGCTTCAAGTGAGTCTTGTTCAAGAGGCGACATGGGATGATAAACTACGGCTTCATGAGTGACGTCGAGCAACATCTGCAAGTGCGGGCGCCAGCGCCAGACTGGTTTCAACGGGCGATTAAGCAACAACCTGTGTCAAGGCGTGTGAACGTGAAGGGATGCCCAATTCACTATTTGCTTTGGCAACCTTTGAAGGGTGCGGATGATCCCGCTGGTTTATTGTTTTTGCATGGGGGTGGGGCGCACGCCTACTGGTGGGGCCATATTGCGCCGTTTTTTCGAACAGGTTTTCGGGTTGCGGCAATGGATATTTCCGGTATGGGGGACAGCGGATCGAGGACGAAGTACAACGCAACGCTGCGGGCCGAAGAAATTCGCGCCGTGATCAAGGACGCTGGAATGGCCCCCAAGACCTATTTGGTGGGGCACAGCTTTGGTGGATTTTTGTCCATGCGCTATGCGAGTATGTATAGCGACAGTCTGGCAGGATTCGTGATCGTCGATTCGCCCCTATATCCACCAGAGGAGAGTGATGACCGCCGCCGCCGTGCCAATCCAATGGGCGCTCTCCGCCTATACTCCACATTTGAAGAGGCAGTAGAACGTTTCAGATTGCGGCCCCGCCAACCCTGTGACAATCGCTATATCGTCGAATATATCGCCCGTCATTCCATCAAGCAGGCCAAAGGTGGATTTACCTGGAAATTTGACAATCAAGCTATGTCAGGTCGCCGGTTCGCCGAACCGTTCCACGAGCATCTGGCGAGTGCAAACTGCCGCGGAGCTTTTTTTTGGGCGGGAAACAGCGCTTTGGTCACGGGCGAAATGGCACAGTATACCATTAGTCTTATGGATCCGAATGCGCCCTTGGTGGTTATACCTGATGCCCATCACCACCTGATATTGGACCAGCCACTGGCCTTTGTAGCCGCATTGCGGACACTGCTGGCAATCTGGGACCGCGATCGTTACAACTAGATTTTGTGGGTGGTTGGTCGACAGCACACAAAATATCGTTGACACCACCTTGAGCCTCTCGTATGAGGATACCCGTCAGTGCATGGACGCGGAATCTAGCAAAAGACGCCAAGGAAGGCTCGTTGCGATGGTAACATCGCTTCGGGCCTTCTCTTTTTCACCCCGATGTGGCGTAGTGCGTGGGTGAACAACAAGAACAAAAATTGGGTGGGGCGTTCCATGGCAAACGCAAGGCCGGATTTTCGGGCATATAACTGGTGAAACCGCCGGCTTTTGAATATGTTGCGCCCGCCACGTTGGATGAGGCCGTAATGGCGCTGGCCGATGACGATGCGGTGATTTTGGCAGGCGGCCAGAGCCTAGTGCCCATGCTGAACTTTCGCTTATCTACGCCGACCCGCTTGGTAGATATCACCCGCATCGCGGATCTTGATTACATAAAGGATTGGAATGGCGGTTTGCGGATCGGCGCGTTGGCCCGACACCGCACACTGGAAACCTCTTCTCTAGTCAAAGAACGGTTTCCTGTTCTGCGTGCGGCCATGCCGTTGGTGGCTCACCTGGCTATCCGCAACCGGGGCACCATTGGCGGTAGCCTATGTCATGCCGATCCGGCTGCGGAACTCCCAGGACTGGCTCTATTGTTAGAGGCGGAACTGCAGACTACCAAACGCACAATTGCGGCAGCGGATTTCTATGAGGGTGCATTGACCTCAGTTTTGGAGCAGGGTGAGATCCTCAAGGAGATACGCCTGCCCGCTTTGCCGGCGGGTACCGGTTGGGCCTTCGAAGAATTTGCACGTAGATCGGGGGATTTTGCCCTGGCTGCTGTTGGCGTCCTCGTGGGCTCCGATACACGGATTACCGCTATCGGTGCTAACAAAACGCCCATCCGGCTGAAACGTGCTGAAGCTCTTTGTACAGATCTCTCGCAAATGGATGCAATCGTCCGATTGGCACGAGAAGAGGTCTCTCCAAATAGCGACCTGCATGGCTCCGCAGATTACCGCCGGCATTTAATTGGTGTTTTGACCAAGCGAGCTCTGACGGCAGCGTCAGAGCGTGCTGCATGATTAAGGTCACGGTAAATGGGGAGAATTATGAGCGCGAGGTCGAACCGCGCATGCTGTTGGCCGATTTCTTGCGCTACGAACTCGGACTAACAGGAACCCATGTGGGATGCGAGCATGGCGTGTGTGGTGCCTGCACAGTGATTTTGGATGGCGACAGCGTGCGATCCTGTCTTTGTTTCGCGATCCAGACCGATGGGGCCAAAATCGAGACTGTTGAAGGTTTGGGAACCGTCGATAATCTGAACCCTTTACAACAGTCCTTCCAAAAACACCACGCACTGCAATGTGGTTTCTGCACGCCGGGAATGTTGATGACGGGTGTGGATCTTTTGAGCAAATATCCATTGGCAACGGATGAACAAATTCGCGAAGGGTTGTCGGGCAACCTTTGCCGTTGCACAGGCTATGAACATATTGTGCAGGCAATTCGTTGGGTGGTCGAACATGGACGTTGAGGCCCGACCGAAAATCATCGGTTCCGCCGTACAACGGGTGGAAGATCCACGCTTTTTGACAGGCCATGGCCAGTTCATCGACGATATTGCGCTGCCACGCATGCTGCACGTCGCCTTTTGTCGCAGCGATTACGCCCATGCGCGCATCATCAGTATCAACACTGTGGGCGTAGGAGCGATGCCAGGCGTAGTGGGCATTTTCACTGCTCAAGATCTGGAGGATGAATTCAAGCCGACCCGTGCCGCATCACGCATGGCAGATTACTACGCGACCGAATTGGGTGCGCTGGCCCGAGGCAAGGTGCGTTATGTGGGTGAGGCGGTAGTCGCCGTGGCGGCACAAAGCCGTTATCTGGCAGAAGACGCTGCTGAACGTGTGGTTATCGACTACGAACCTCTGGGTGATGCCGTTGAGCCTTTAGCTAATTTAAGTAATCACAGTCCTTTACTCCACGAAGACGCAGGCACCAATACATTGGTCACTCGCTCCTTCCAACGAGGGGACGTCGATGAGGCCATTGATGGCGCCGCAGTGCGTGTTAAGGATACCTTCCGCATGCATCGCAAGACCCCCACAGCCATGGAGAATCGTGGCTACGTCGCTGACTACGATCAAGGACGTCGAACCCTGACATTGTATTCCACCACCCAAATTAGTGGCATTGTCCGCGACGCGTTGGAGGAAATGTTCGATATCCCAGGCAACCGCTTGCGTGTAATTGCTCCGGATATGGGCGGTGGTTTTGGCGGCAAGGCCTCGCTTTATCCAGAAGAGATTTTGGTTTGCCTTTTGGCTATACGTCTTGCCCGACCAGTAAAATGGCTATCCGATCGCCGCGAAGATTTGATGACCACCAGCCAGGCCTTCGACGAGATCGTTGAGGCGGAATTGGCTGTAGACGGACAAGGTCATATTTTGGGTTTGCGTGCAGATTGCGTCGGTGATGTGGGTGCCTATTCGATTTATCCTTGGACAGCGGCGATCGAGCCGGTGCAAGTGGTTTCGTTTTTGCCGGGACCCTACAGAGTTGCGAATTATTGGGCCCGCGCCCGGGCGGTGTCTACGACCAAGGCGCCGACGGGCGCCTATAGGGGTGTGGGCCGCCCTATTTCCGCCTTTGTGATGGAACGTCTGATGGACATGGCGGCAATGGAGCTAGGTATCGATCCATTAGAAATCCGGCGCCGCAATATGATCCGAGAGGGGGAATTTCCTTACAAATCCGCATCGGGCATCGTCTGGGATAAATGCGGCTTCATGGAATGCCTGGATACTGTGAGCCAGGGCTATGACGAGTTGCGCCAACGGCAGGCCGAGGCGCGGGCGCGAGGCCTTTGGGTTGGCATTGGCCTGGCGTCCTATGCTGAACTCACTGGCCTGGGCAGTCGCATCGCCGTGGCACCGGGCATGTCCGTAAACACGGGTACAGAAACCGCTGTCGTGCGCATCGATTCGACCGGCGCCATTACAGCGCAATTTGGCATCTCCTCCCATGGCCAGGGATTGGAAACCACCCTTGCACAGGTAATCGCGGACGAACTAGGAGTGCGCGTCGGAGATGTCCGTGTGATCCACGGTGATACCAGTGGGATGGCCCATGGCACCGGTACATTTGCTTCGCGAAGTACGGTGTTGGCAGGCGGTGCCGCGATTTTGTCGGCACGAGCAGTCAAGGAACAAGTGTTTAAGGCGGCAGCCCATTTGTTCGAGGCGAATTCTGCCGATCTGGATGCGGTGGCCGGCGAGATTTTTGTCAAGGGCACGGACCGGAGGATGAGTTACCGGCAATTAGCCAAGGCTTTGTATTCTGAAATGGGCCGTTTTCCCAAGGAGTTGCGAGAGGAGATTTCTCTGGAAGCAACCCGCATGTACGATCCCTTCTTCGGTACAACTTCCCCGGCAAGTCATTTAGTCATGATCGAGGTGGATCGGGATACATACGGCGTATCCATCCTTCATTACAGCGTGGCGGACGATTGCGGTCGTGTGATCAATCCGCTGATCGTCGACGGCCAGGTCCATGGCGGTGTGGCGCAAGGCATCGGAGCGGCTTTGATGGAAGAGGTGGTCTACGACGATTCAGGGCAAATACAGACCGCTAGCCTTGTTGATTACGTTGTGCCATCGGCGGTGGAAGTGCCAAATATATCCGTACATCATGTGGAAGCGCATTTGCCCGATAATTTAGGCGGCTTTCGCGGTATGGGGGAGGGTGGCACCATCGGTGCACCGGCCGCAATTGCTAACGCCATTGCTGATGCCCTGGGCCGAGATATTAACGTTCTGCCCATGACGCCAGAGCGAATTTTTAGACTAGTTCACGATTAAGGGAGCGACAGCATGGATATGGGTTTAGCAGGCAAGGTGGCCCTGGTAACGGGCGGTGCGCGGGACGTGGGCCGAGAGATTGGCCTGGCCCTGGTTAACGAGGGCGCTGCACTCGCTATCAATTATCGCGGTTCGGAAGCCGAAGCCAACCGCTTGGTAGCGGAGATCAAAGGCGCTGGCGGTACTGCCAAGGCCTACGGAGCGGATGTCTCGGACTATGAGGCCGTTTGCGCCATGACGGAACAAATCGTTAACGATCTTGGGCGGCTTGATATTTTGGTCAATAACGCCGGCTACGTGAAGCCGAACCGTTTTGTGAAAACCGTGCCGGAGGAATGGCACGCCCAGATCGATGTGGGTCTTTACGGCGTCATTCATTGCTCTCATGCTGCCGCCTCTTATTTGTCAGCCTCCGGGCAGGGTCGGATTATCTCTCTGGCTGGAGATTCGGCACGGGTGGGGGAGAAAGGCCTGTCTATCACCGCTGCATCCCGTGGCGGGGTATTGTCTTTGACTAAGTCCTTGGCCAAGGAACTGGGACCCGACGGAATTACCGTCAATGCAGTGGCTTTGGGCTTGGTGGAAACTGGGCATAGTGACAAGGAATGGCTGGAAACAAAAATGGCGAAGATCGTCCGCAACTACCCCGCCGGCCGTATTGGCCAGCCGGAGGATGTGGCGCCTATGGTAGCCTTCCTTGCTTCTGTCGGGGCCGGCTGGGTGACCGGCCAGATTATTTCGATTAGTGGTGGTTACAGTATGGTGGGTTAGATTAACGAGCTGACACAGAACAGGGAGGTTGCTATGACGGAATTCGTGAACCCCAAGGTTAATGCTAAGCCCCTTGGCGCCTACAGCCACAGCGTGCGGGTTCCGCCCAACGCGGAGTGGCTGATGATCTCCGGCCAAGTGGGGCTGGATGCCAAGGGCAAGATGCAGCCGACTGTTCGTAAACAGGCCGAGCAGGCTTTCCGGAATGTACTTAATTGCCTCAAGGCCAACGGCATGGCTAAGAAGCACCTTGTAAAATTCACAGTCTTTTTGACCGATCCCCGGTTCATTGGGGATTACCGCGCTGCTCGTAAGAGAGTGATCGGCGATACCACGTTGCCGGCGTCGACATTGCTAATCGTTGACGGTCTGGCTAGCCCGGACATGCTGATTGAGATCGAGGCCACTGCCGCCAAGGCCTGAGCGGCTGGGATCCCACTATGACCGACATCGATACTGGCTTGAACGTCTGGCAGATGACGTCCAATCACAACCGTATGATCGAGCTGCAGGCGGATAAGTCGCCGGCACGGGATGGTCCGGTGGAGTTGGCGTTTTATGGCAGCTCTGCCTTTCGCATTACGTCACCCAAGGGGGTGAGCGTGATGATTGATCCTTGGCGTAATCATCCTTCTCGTAACTGGGATTGGTATTTTAGGGATTTTCCCGTCACAGCGGTAGATATTGGAGTTTCTACTCACGCTCATTTCGATCACGATGCCCTTCACCGTCTCGATGCCCATGTATTGCTGGACCGTTTAATCGGCTCGTATAAATTTGGCGATATGACGGTCTACGGCCTGGCCGACAAACATGCAGTAGATTCTAGTTGCAATATTTATGATTTTAAAAAAATTCATAAACATTTTCATGGCGTTGATGTGGAACCGCCGAATAATCCCCGTTCCTGGGATCACTGCCTGATTGTGGTGGAGACGGGTGGCCTTCGTATTGTCCATTGGGGTGACAACCGGCATAATCCTCCGGACGATATTTGGAAGGCTCTTGGTCATATTGATATTGCCTTGTTGCCTGTGGATGCTTCACAGCATGTGATGGGCTATATCCATGTCCAGGCTATCATGGACCGGTTAAAGCCGCGAGTGGTCGTTCCTCACCACTATTACATCTGGGATGTGGTCCAGCGACAAAGCACTTTGCAGACTGCCGAGACCTGGATCAGCGATCGCGAAGACGTGGTAGAGCGTATCACCTGTCCGATGAATATCTACCGGATTGAGGATTTGGATAAACTGGAAGGCGCTGTCCATTATTTTGGCGAACACGTGAACTTCGATAAAGCTGCTTGGATGGATGACAACTGATATGGACTTGGCCTCGGCGCTGGTTAGGGTCCTAAGGGTCTTTACCCCGGCCGTGACAGT
>CAZDQC010000156.1:0-7107 GCA_964507245.1 uncultured Rhodospirillaceae bacterium | reverse complement strand
GTCTTTTGGTCGAATTGATGCCCTAGTCAATAATGCGGGCACGGCGGTATTCAAACCGCTGTTGGAAACAACATACGAGGAATGGCAAAGGGTGATAGACGTAAACCTAAGCGGACCGTTCTTGTGTTCACAGGCCTGCGCCCCTGCCATGATCCAACAGGGGGGTGGCAGCATTGTTAACATCACCTCCATTTCTGGCCTGCGGGCCAGCACTCTTCGGGTTGCCTATGGCACTTCTAAAGCTGGTCTAATGCATCTGACCAAACAACTGGCAGCAGAGTTGGGCGAGGTGGGAATTCGGGTTAACGCGGTTTCCCCAGGACCAGTGGATACGGCCATGGCGAAGGCGGTGCACAGTCCCGCTATCCGGGCTGATTATCACGACGCCATTCCCCTGAACCGCTACGGGCTGGAACAGGAAATCGCGGAAGTAATTTGGTTTCTATGTAGCGATCGAGCCAGTTATATCACCGGTCAAATCCTGGCCGTTGATGGTGGCTTTGATGCTACGGGAATTGGGTTGCCTAGCTTGCGCAAGAACTTATAATTTATATAAACAAAATAAAGGGGCGGTTCTTCAATGACTGCTGAATTGATAATGTTGTTCTGGGCGGTGGTGCTGGCCTTTGTTCAGGTATTAGTGTCTGTAATACTGTGCACTAAGCAGGCTGGCCTTGCGGAATTGGCGGGCAACCGCGATACCTTCGTGCCAGAGGGTATTGCGGGACGGGCCACACGGGCCCACCGCAACATGTTAGAAAATTTGCCCCTATTTGCTGCACTGGTGTTGATCGTACATGTGGCCGGTTTGAGTAGTGACGCAAGCGTTTTAGGGGCGCAGATTTTTGTTATTGCGCGATTGGCCGCAGCGATTATTTACATCATCGGCATTCCGTGGTTACGCACAGCTGCTTTTGGAATTTCGGTCGTGGGTTTAGTGATGGTTAGCTGGCCTATATGGCCTTTGTCTTGCGGTTAACGGCCTAACAACAGGCTTCTATTCGTTGCGAATACGCCCAGCTAAAAAATGCTCCATTATCATCACGTTAAACCTAGTCAGCGTAGTATCGAAAACAAAGAGCATAATGGCGCCCAAACATCGAGTAAGGAACACATATTCCAATAGCATTTTTTTGGGGGCAGGCATTCGGGGATTTTTTTATTCGTCCTCGGCAGAATTTTGACCCTCCATTTTGACTACGATGGAAAGGCAGCCCATGAAAATCCTACAGCCACCGGGCTGGCTCAGACCCAAGGGATTTAGTAACGGCATTGCCGCCCGTGGCGAAATGGTTTTTGTCGCCGGCATTGTCGGTTGGAATTCGCAAGAACAATTTGAAACTGATGATTTCGTGGGTCAGGCACGGCAGTGTTTCGCTAATATCACTGCCGTTTTGGCCGAGGCTGACGCAAAACCTGAGCACGTGGTGCGCCTGACCTGGTACGTAAATAACCGCGACGAATATCTCAATGCGGGGAAAGCCCTAGGGGTGGCGTATCGTGAATATTTCGGCAAGCATTACCCGGTCATGGCCGTCATCGGCGTCGAAGGCTTTGTTGCAGAGCGCGCAAAGATGGAAATGGAAGCGACCGCAGTTATCCCCGACTAAGGCTATTTAGTCCTATTCTATTATTGTTTGGTGACCAAACAATATTAAGATATAGTCATTTCGGCAATACTGGAGGACAGCGTGAAGACAATACTTTCGCTTACCATCAACGGTGTCGAACGTGATGATGTGGTTCCCGACAATATGTTGCTGGTCGATTACCTTCGGGAAAAGGCCGGATTGACCGGCACAAAAATTGGCTGCGATGGCGGCGAATGTGGCGCCTGTACGGTTTTGATAGATGGCCGACCTCGTCATGCTTGCCTGACCCTTTCGGCCACCTGCAACGGTGCGTCAGTCGAAACCGTGGACGGTCTATCTCGGGACGGTCGCCTGACTGCGTTACAACGTGGATTCAATGAAAAGCTCGGATCGCAATGCGGATTTTGCACACCAGGCATGATCATGGCTGCGGAAGGCTTGTTGCGCCGCATACCCGATCCGGAAGAGGATGAAATCCGTAAGGCTCTTGCAGCTAATATTTGTCGCTGCACGGGATATGTGAAAATTATCGAGGCAGTCCAGTTTGCCGCGACCGAACTTAGAAATGGGGAAACTGCATCATGAACGACGTGGGCAACCCTCAGAGCGTTCAAACTATAGGCATTCCTCAGCCTCTGGTGGATGGCCCCGAAAAGGCTACCGGAAAGGCCATGTTCGCCGCCGATTTCGACACAACAGAAACCCTGGTCGGACGCATTCTCCGCAGCCCCTTGGCCCACGCCAAAATAACCGCCTTGGACATATCGAAGGCTGAAACCCTGCCCGGGGTTCTAGCCGTGGTGACAGAGATGGACTGCAGCGACAATTATGGTGTCCTACCTATAGCCATGAATGAATGGGCCCTCGCGCGTAATCGTGTCCGCTACAAGGGCGAACCGGTTGCGGCAGTGGCCGCTATTGACGTAGCGACGGCGCAAAAGGCCGTAGATTTAATTGAGGTCACATACGAGGAACTACCAGCCTATTTTACTGCAGCTCAGGCGCGCTCCGAAGATGCAATTCTCCTGCACGACAACAAACCGGGCAATATCGAACGGGAGGTAGAATTCGATCTAGGTGATGTTGACGAAGGTATGGCAGCAGCTGACCTTGTACGTGAAATGAAAGTTCAATGCGCCGAAGTTTGCCAGGCGCAAATGGAGCCGCACGCTGCCTTTGCAGAATGGGATGCCGACCGCCAACGTCTGACCATTCGACCTTCAACCCAAGTGCCCTACTACGTACACAAGATGCTGGCACGGACCATGGGCATTTCTGAATCCCATATCCGCGTGATCAAACCGCATATCGGCGGCGGCTTTGGGTCTCGTACGGAGACCTTGCAAAGCGATCTAATCGCCGCCCTTTTGGCCCGTAAAGCCAAGAGCACGGTGAAAGTGGTGTTAAGCCGGGAAGAGACTTTTCTCACGCATCGCGGCCGGCCGGAGACCCAAATCAAAATGAAAGTGGGTATGAACAAAGACGGCACCATCACAGCTGTAGATTTCGAGGCCGTGCAACGGGGTGGTGCCTACAGTGGCTATGGCATCGTAACCATTCTTTATGCGGGCTCTATGATCTATGGCATCTACGATATTACTTCAGCACGTTTCCGCGGCTATCGAGTCCTAACCAATACCCCCCCCTGCGGAGCCTTTCGGGGCCACGGCACGGTCAAAACCCGTTTTGCCTTCGAAAACCTGATCGACGCCATGGCGGTAGAATTGGGATTGGATCCGTTCACCGTTCGCCGGGCAAATTTGCTGGTAGCACCAACGATGACCGAGAATGACTTATTGGTGAATAGTTATGGCCTAGACCAGTGTCTTGATTGGGCCGAGGAGGCCAGCAGTTGGAAGGAACGTAGAGGCAAACTGGGCCCAAACAAAGGTCTAGGCATGGCTTGTTCCCACTATATCTCTGGCGCCTCCAAGCCCAAGCACTGGACCGGAGAGCCTCATGCCACGATCCATCTGCGTGTGGATTGGGATGGTGGCATAACCCTGCTGACCGGTGCTGCGGAAATTGGTCAGGGTTCATCCACCGTGATTGCCCAGTGCGCCGCAGAAACACTGGGGGTGGACATGGGGCGTATCCGCGTCATTGCCTCTGATAGCGCCGTCACGCCCAAGGATAACGGCAGTTACTCGAGCCGGGTCACCTTTATGGTGGGCAATGCCTCCATCGACGCGGCTCAAAATCTCAAGGCTAAACTGGTAGAAGCCGCCGCCCGCAAATTGGAGATTGCACCTGAGCATGTAGAATGTTTGGGTGAAATTTATCGCGGCGGCCAGCAGGACCAGGGTCTGACCTTCGACGAGGTGGTAGCCGCCGCCTTGGAAGGCGAAGGCACCATTACAGTCAAGGGAAACTATGACACTATCCCGGAATCCTGGGGCGGCAGAAAATATCGGGGAGCTGCCATCGGCGGCACCATGGCCTTCAGCTACGCTGCGCAGGTCGTTGAGGTTACTGTTGATCCCCACACCGCTGCAATCACAGTCGACAAAGTCTGGGTCGCTCATGATTGTGGCAAAGCACTTAATCCTCTTGCGGTTGAAGGCCAGGTTCAGGGATCCGTTTGGATGGGTATGGGACAGGCAATGTCGGAGGAGACTAAATTCCACGACGGACTGCCCATTGCTGCCAACATGCTCGATTATCGTGTCCCGACAATTATTGAGTCGCCGCCTATTGACGTCGGCATCATCGAGGCCTCCGATCCGCACGGGCCTTTTGGAGCTAAGGAAGCGGGCGAAGGTTCCTTAAGCAGTTTCCTACCCGCCCTGACTAACGCCGTTGCCGATGCGGTGGGCGTCCGCGCTACTGAACTACCCCTGACGCCAGACCGGTTAATGGAATTACTGGAGAAGAAGGCTCGCTTTGACAATGCTGCAGCGGCGATTGGGAAGGTAGCCTGATGGAACTCATGCCCGACCTTGATCTGCACCATCCCACTACAGTAGAGGATGCCATTAATGCCCACGCATCCAGCGTTTCTAGCCGGTATCTGGCAGGTGGAAGCGATATGCTGGTCAATATCCGCCGTGGCATCGAACAACCCGATAGCTTGGTTTACCTAAACGGTATTCCGGAAATGCACGGTATTCTAGATAATGGTGACGGCATCACTATCGGTGGCACTACGGTGTTGCGCGAGATGGCTGAGAGCGAAGTCTTGCGGCAATATTTCTCCGCAGTGGCAATAGCGGCCAGCGAAGTTGCCGGTCACAGTCACCGGGAATACGGAACCTTAGGCGGTAATCTGTGCCTGGACACCCGTTGTATTTATTACAACCAAAGTGAATGGTGGCGGTCGGCGAACGATTATTGTCTTAAACATCGCGGCGAGATTTGCCATGTGGCGCCAGGAGGCAAACGCTGTTTCGCCACCTTCTCAGGCGACCTGGCACCTACCCTATTGTTGTTCGACTCCGAAGTCGAACTGGCTGGTGCCAACGGGCGCAGACGCATTCCTTTGGCGAAATTGTATCGTAATGACGGCATGGATCATCTGACCCTAGTCAAGGATGAATTGCTGGTGGCCGTGCATTTGCCCAATCCGCCGGAATACATAGCTACCGGATATGCCAAATCTCGGGTCCGTGGCTCCATCGACTTTCCCCTGGCAGGCGTCGCCGTGCGCATGGCAGTTGTTGCCGGCAAAATTACGGACCTGCGGGTGGGCCTCACAGGTGTCTCACCTCTGCCATTTTTGGCCAAGGATATGGATAAATTTATCGGCCGAGATGTGGACGGGGCCTGTCTGGAAGACCTGCGGGATCGCGTTCGCGCCCAAGCCAAAGCCATGAAAACCAGCATGACCCCACCCCATTACCGTAGACGGGTCGCTGGTGGACTGGCACAAAAATTAGCTGAATCGATACTATAACGAGCCCTGACAGTACCGAGGCAGCAAGCAGCGAGAAACATTTTTAGCCATCAGCAGCCTCCACTCGCGGGTACTATTTTCCGTGCCCACAAACACTAGTGCGCAGATTTGACGGGAGATCGCCTCCTTGCCTTCCTTCCAATCAACTGGATGGTCCTAAACAATCTAATCCGTGTTCAAATACAGGCTTATCGTGCCCCTAAACTCGGATGATGGACAAAATCACCCAGTTTGATTCCAAGTTCACGGCTCAGTCCACCATTGATTTCCAGAACAGCAAGCGCCCTCACCTTTGGCGCAATGGGCATCAAGGAACGAGGCTGGGCGTTGTGATGCACATGCACGACACGTCCATTAGCCTCCAAGAACAAAATATCCAGGGGGATAAGAGTATCTTTCATCCAAAAACTTTGCAGTCCCAGGCTTGGGAAAATGAATAACATACCTGCATTTCGCGGCATTTCCCGCCGGTGCATCAAACCCTGCTGGCGTGCCTTCGACGTGACCGCTAATTCGACCGTGAAGGCATGCTGACTACGGGCGGTGACGATAGTGGCTTTATCCATTAAGCCGTCCGCAGCGGTCTGAAACCAAAAAAGATAAGCAACCACTGGCAGCAAAATGTAAAACCTCATAAAGAACCTCAATCAGACTCAATATCTAAGAAATGAAATGCAGTTGGGCAAAGGTAGGTGTCAAACACACGAAACTCCGGCCAACATTGATAGCCTCGGGAATATCTGGAATTCCTATGGCAAGTAGCCAAAGCGATCCATCTGTTCATGATGATCCGCCGTCACCTTGTCGACCTGAGCTTCTGAAAGAATGCTACGCCAAAGGCCAACCTTACCTGAGCGGAAGAATTGTTTTGAATGCTGAGTGCGTTCGCGAAAACCATCTCTCCGCTCTTGTCCCTGAAGAACCTTGAATGAGGAAAATCGAATGGCCTTTTCCAACCGTGCTTTAGAAGGGCTCAGGCCCAGAAATGCTGCAATACGGGCAAAGGTCTGCTTCGATTTTTCGGCCATATCCTCATAGCGAACGTGTATCAGGCTGTCATTATCCTCAGACGTCCAGGAGCGGACATGTTGCGACCAGGTGCCGTAGAATTCGAAAGCATTGGTTTTGCTATTACCTGTACCTGCCTCTGGATCTGCCAGCATCTCGATAGCCTCATCAAGGCTAATCCCATAATGATCCGACATTGACATCACCATATCGAGCGGGTTGCGAAGCACGTATATGCCTCCCACTGTATGTTCCATGGTCACCGTCGGCACGCCAAAAGCCTCGCCCAATAAATTATGGGTTTTTGCGAAAACCGAGTCGGAATGGGCTTTTGTAAATGCTTTATGAACCAGTGGCCGCAATTTAGCGACGTCCGCCATAGACATCTTGCTCAGATCGGATACACCACCCGCATTGTGGTACCAGTAAGCCTGAGAATCCCCAAGACAGAATTGATCCAACTGATTAATATCTGCCGGTTTTTCGGGATCACGAAGAAGGTTGTGCAGATAGGCGCGGAGCCAGGTGTTGCCTGATTTCGGGTAGGAAGCTAGCCATATGATGCCGCCCATGAAGATTACTCAGTTATTATTGACAGGCGGCGCAGACGCCGCT
>CAZDQC010000155.1:0-7260 GCA_964507245.1 uncultured Rhodospirillaceae bacterium | reverse complement strand
TTGAGAGTAGTTAAGTTACAAACACTACCACTCAGGGGCCCGGGTCGAGAATCCTGACACCTAACAAATCCGCCAACCCACACGATCCGCGGTTCAGGACCCCCGGGTGACGAACCGCGGGCCATGGGGCAGAGTTTTTGGCTGGCGGGTGGTTCCAGAAAACCTATCGGGATATCCCACTGTTCCCGGCTCTTGGCATCGGTATAGGGGCTATCATGCAGGATGGGGGCTGTGGCGCAGCGAAGCCATGGTGGCACGCTATACAGAGCATCTGCAGGTGAAACAGGATGCATCAGCTATGCCAGCGCCCCGGCAATGCTGCGGCTGTAGTCGTCCGGCGTGGAAGGCACCTTGACACTCAGTGCCTCACCGTCATCTCCCAGTAACACCAGATCAGTAAAGGTGCCGCCTATGTCGATGCCAACGCGCCGTAGAGCCGTCATCTTGTGTCGGTCATCTTGCGACCATGGCGTCCAACTCGGCGTCGGTCGGGAACCGCTGTAGCTCGCGCTTGGAAAATGCCGGCGTGCCGTCGATGCAGATCTCGAATACACCACCAGAACTCGGGATCAACTCCACCTCAGCGTCTACCTTGTCAAACCATCCCCTCGCACGGAGGGCCTCCGGCTCGAAATTTCACTGCATGCAGTATTCGATGCTAATGCGCATTGGATTTGTAACTCATTCAAATTGTCAAGACACCACCGCCGGCCGGCGACTCGAAATCATTATCATTCTTGCGCGACTGGGACAAGGTTGTCGGCGCCCTGTGGGCGTTTCGTCGCTTTCGAGCTGGGTTGAGGCCACATCTTATCAGTCAGCCTCTGGCTCCTCCTCGTCGGGTTGCCATCCGTAGTCGCGTGAGGCGCTCTGGGACGAGACCAAGCCGGCAGCTACGTCGGCGGCGATCAATGCAGGATCACGCCGGGTCGGATCACCATAACCGCCACCGCCCGCTTCCAGGGTGGTGATAGCCTCACCGGGCGCGAGTATGTACCGGCCCATGGAGTGAACCGTGCGCCCGTTCACCTGGATCTCGCGCGCTATTCCTTTAGTAGTCCGACAACAAAATTTTGCGCTCTCGAATTTTTATGAAATTTAGGTCAGAAAAGACTCCAGGGCCTAGTATTGAAGCTACTGAGAACAGAGCGTCTCGTGGGTGTAATTAAACTACCGTAAAGGGTTATGGTAAATAGGCCGGAGAAGACTACAACCGCACTTGCATAGCCGCCAGAATAGTTGATGCCCCCTGTTTTAGCTGCAATTGCTCTTGTTGCATGAGCTATGCGCAACCCGTCGCAACCCAACAAAAAAAGAACCCCCAGAAACAGCAGTTTCTAGGGGTTTATGCGTAGCTAATAGATCAAACCAACTGAGCTATGCGCTCTGGCGGAGGGATGTAATCTCGCAAGTCAGACCTGTCAAGCAAGCTTGTCAAGCGCCGGCAGCAGTTGGTCAAAATGATCAATCAAGGCGTCCGCACCCAAATTCTGCACGGGATCGGTCGTATAACCGAATGTCACCAAAATCACGGGGATCCCAGCGTTGCGGGCAGCGTTCAAGTCATTGGCGCTGTCGCCCACCATCACGGCCCGATCCGACGCAACGCCTATGGCCTCTAACGTACCAAGGACGTGATCAGCATTGGGCTTTCTTACCGACAAGCTATCTCCGCCCAGTACAGCGTCGAAATAATGGGACATTTCCAATTGCTCGAATAGGTGGTTTGAAAGTCGATGTGGCTTGTTGGTGCAAACTGCCAACTTCAAGCCAGCTGCGCGCAAACGATCCAAAGCTTGCAGAACCCCAGGGAAGGCATAACTTTCATCAGCCACATGATCCCAATAATAGTCCAGAAGTGCGGCAAACCATCGCTCAATCTCATCGTCATCAGGGTCTCGGCCCGTGGCTTCAAGACCAAGACGAAGCATAACCCGAGCACCATCACCAATCATTTGGCGTACTTGGCCCAATTCCAATCCCTTTCGGCCCGCCTTGGCAAGGGTATGATTAAGGGCTCCGCAAAGATCTGGTGCAGTTTCGATCAAGGTACCGTCGAGGTCGAATAATACGGCGTCGAAACGGTCAGCGTATACCATGCTACATCCATATCCACATAATCAGTGGTACCGCGACAGCGGTGATCAACACTTCCAAAGGCAGTCCGACCCGCCAATAGTCTGAAAACCTATATCCCCCCGGTCCTAATACCAAAGTATTGCATTGATGGCCAATTGGTGTGAGGAACGCGCAGGATGCACCAACGGCAACGGCCATAAGGAAACCATCAGGGTTGCTGCCCAACCCCTGCGCGATACCCACGGAAATAGGTGCCATGACTACAGCTGTGGCAGCATTATTCATAACATCTGAAAGTGTCATCGTCAGCACCAGAACAAAGGCCAAAATAAGCCAAACAGGCAGAAAACCAGCCAAATCGACCAAGCCACCAGCCAACAAATTTGCGGTACCGGTGCTTTCAAGTGCTCCACCCACAGGGATCATCCCGCCCAGCAATACGATGACGGGCCAATCGATGGCTTCATACGTCTCCCTCAAATTCAAGAAATTGAGTAAAATCAGTGATACGGCCGCAGCCGTGAGCGCGACTGCAGCCGGCAACACCCCAAAGCCACATGCAGTAAGCGCACCGACAAATATCCCTAGTCCCAGCAAGACACGGCGCCGTTGCCCCAAACGTAGACCTCTATGCATCAAGGGTAAGCAGCCCAGAGGCGACAATGTTTCGGGCATGCTGCCGCTGTTTCCCTGCAATAACAATACATCACCAGCCTGCATTACGACCCGGTCTAGGCGGCTACGTATCCGTTGGCCCTGACGGGCGATCGCCAGCAAATTGAGGCCATGGCGATTGCGCAGGTTGGCGGTCCTTGCGCTCTGCTTGATCAAACTCGAGCCTGTCGTGATAACCGCCTCGATTAAGGCAATCTCATCAGACCTAAGGTGCTCGGGTGAGAGTTCCTCGTCGCCGACTAATTCCAATTTTGCAACTTCGATAAAACTATTAAGATCCGTTGGATCGGCCCGCAGCACTAATATATCATCGGCCTGAAGCTTGGTTCGCCGACTGGGCGCAGGTCGCCTTTCGTCCCCCCGGATTAGTGCGGTTACCAACACATCTAAATCATCCAATTCGGGCAATGTGGCAATAGATCGACCGACCAGCGAAGTATCCGCCCCAAGGCGTACTTCCGTCATATAGTCCCGGATTTGAAAGTTGTCTTCGGCATTCCCCTGCCCCCGACGATGGCGAGGAATTAGCCGCCAGCCAAATAGCACGAGATAAATAACACCCAAAATAGCAATTACGCCGCCGACTGGTGCAAAATCGAACATAGTGAACGGTTGATCGAAGACATCCGCTCGATACTGAGCGATGATAATATTAGGTGGCGTTCCAATCATTGTCGCCAAGCCACCCAGGATTGCTCCAAAACTTAGCGGCATAAGAAGGGTGGCGGGAGATCTCCCCTGTCGACTGGCTGTTTCCAGGGCGACCGGCATCAGTATCGCTAACGCACCAACGTTATTCATGAAGGCGGAGCAAAACCCGCACGTCAATGTCAGGGCGCCTAAATGCACTTGCGGTCGTTCAATCAAGGGGGACAGCCAACCGGCAATCATGTCGACAACACCGGCACTGTGCAACCCCCGGCTTATGACGAGTACGGCTATGACCGTGATTACCGCGGGATGGCCAAAACCCAAAAACACTTCTTGAGCAGCCACCAAACCAGCAATGGCAGTCGCCAAAAGCGCCAATATTGCAACGACATCGTACCGAGGGCGACCCCAAATAAATAACACGACAGCAGCTACCAATATGGCCGAAATCGCAATTTGTGAATTATCCATGCAAGTATTCTTTCATGCCGCCATTTTATGGCCATCTTAGTAATTAACGTCACCGCGTTGAAAGATACTGTAAAGTAAATTGAATTGGTTGCCTGTTTACATTGTGGCAACCTAGCTGAAGCAACCATTGAACGAAGTAATCTCTAACGCAACGAAGAATTGTTGGAATGACTACAGAGCCCAGCATAGCGGCACCCATAGCAACCATTATATTGGCCGCAGGTCAGGGTAGCAGGATGAAATCCAAACTGCCTAAGGTCCTGCACCCATTGGCGGGCCGACCCATGCTGTCACAACTACTTGCTACGTTGGACGCATTAGGCTCGGAAAAACAAATTGTTGTGGTTTCTCCCGAAAACCGCGATGCAATAAGTGAGGAGAGGCCTGAATTGGAGTTAGCGGTTCAACATACACCCCTGGGGACCGGCCACGCGGTCATGGCGGCGCTAGAAAGCTTTGCCGGCTTCAAAGGCGACGTGTTGGTTTTGTTTGGGGATTCACCGCTTGTTTCCATCGAAACCTTGAAAGCTATGTTAGCGGCCCGGCGCACTAGTGCGGATCCGGCCGTCGTCGTAATGGGATTTCGGCCCGAAGATACGGAGCAATATGCGCGGCTAATACTCAATAACGAGGGTGACCTAGTTCGGATCGTCGAGCACAATGACGCCACAGACTTGGAACGTGAGACGAACCTATGTAATTCCGGCTTTATGGCTATCGACGGGGCGGCACTCGGAACGTTGCTGGGGGGCATCGGAACCAACAACTCCAAGGGCGAGTACTACCTAACCGAAATTGTGGAAATCGCCAACCGTGCGGGCCGCGCCTGTGCCGTGGTGGAAGCCGGCGCGATTGAAGCTTATGGCATTAACAGCCGCGGTCAACTTGCCGAGGCAGAAGCCATAATCCAGCACAGGCTCCGCCATATGGCCATGTCCGTGGGCGTCACCTTGCTCGACCCAGACAGCGTCTATTTCAGCCACGACACGGTGTTGGGGCAAGATGTAACCATTCAACCGCACGTCTATTTCGGCCCCGGTGTAACAATAGGGGACAATGTAACTATCAACGCTTTCAGCCATTTAGAAGGCTGCCACATTGCTACCGATGCTTGTGTCGGTCCCTTCGCCCGGCTCCGCCCGGAGGCCGAAATCGGTGCAGGAGCCCGCATCGGCAATTTCGTCGAAATAAAAAAAGCAATCATCGAAAACGGTGCCAAAATCAATCATCTCAGCTATATTGGCGACGCACGCGTAGGCGAAGGGGCCAACATTGGCGCCGGCACCATCACCTGCAATTACGACGGCTTCTTAAAGTCTTTTACCGACATCGGCAGGGGAGCCTTCATCGGCTCTAACTCCGCCCTCGTTGCTCCGGTCAAGGTTGGAGATGGTGCCATTGTAGGCGCGGGCAGTACTGTCACGCGAGAAGTCCCAGCAGATGCTCTCGCCGTTGAACGCTCTACACAGGAAGAACACCAAGGTTGGGCCGTCAATTTCCGTAAACGCAAGGCAGCAGAAAAAGCTGCCAAAAATAAGGACTAAGATAAGTTATTAGCATGTGCGGCATCATCGGCATCATTTGTAAAAAAAATAACGAAGGCGTGGCGGGCCGGGTTATGGAAGGATTGAGACGTCTGGAATACCGCGGCTATGACAGCGCCGGGATCGCTACTTTGATTGGTGGCCATATCGACCGCCGCCGAGCCGAAGGAAAAATTATCAACCTGGCTAATAGCCTTAAAGAGGAACCCTTGGCCGGCGATGTGGGCATTGGTCACACACGTTGGGCAACACATGGCATTCCCAACGAAATCAATGCTCATCCCCACGCCACATCTACCGTCGCGCTAGTCCACAACGGTATCATTGAAAATTTTAAGGAACTGAAAGCTGAACTGGTGGATCGGGGCGCCAATTTCGCTTCGGAGACGGATACTGAAGTTGTTGTGCATTTGATTAGCCAATATCTCAAGAATGGTCTCGATCCAGTGGCGGCGGCGGAGACCACTTTGAAACGCTTGGAAGGCGCCTTTGCTCTAGCAGTAATATTCTCCGGAGAACATAATCTCATGATTGGTGCGCGGCGGGGCAGCCCGCTGGTTGTTGGGTATGGCAAAGACGAAATGTTCCTAGGCTCTGACGCTATCGCTCTGGCACCATGGACCAACCGCATTTGTTACCTAGACGAAGGCGACTGGGTCATTGTCCGCCGGGATGGGGCCGAAATCCATGAAGCCTCGGGCGAGGTGGTGCAGCGGGATATCAAACTGACCACTAATTCCCTTGGAGATATATCCAAGGGCAACTATCGACATTTTATGTTGAAGGAAATTTATGAACAGCCTGCGGTCATTGGCGATACCATTCATTCCTACTTCAATCAAGAAGAGCGCTC
Source organism: uncultured Rhodospirillaceae bacterium (assembly GCA_964507245.1). Lineage (GTDB taxonomy): Bacteria > Pseudomonadota > Alphaproteobacteria. Next base: position 987 of record CAZDQC010000155.1, on the reverse strand, counting down.
TATTCAACTCCCCAATCTACCATTTATGTTTAACGACATACCGAAACTCTCGATCATCGCATGCGGCACCTCGTCCTATGCAGCCATGGTGGCAAAATACTGGTTTGAGGGCATGGCACGTATATCGGTGGAAATCGACGTGGCCTCTGAATTTCGTTACAGAGAAACACCCCTCCCCGATGGTGGTGTAGCTATCTTCCTATCGCAATCTGGCGAAACCATGGACACTCTAGAGGCCTTAAGATTGTGCAAGGCACAAGGTCAGAAAATTTTGTCTGTCGTCAATGTCCCCGACAGCTCCATCGCGCGAGAGAGCGAAGTGGCGCTGCAAACCCTGGCTGGCCCAGAAATTGGTGTAGCCTCGACGAAGGCATTCACAACTCAACTCGTGGTGCTAGCGTGCCTAGCTATCACGGCTGCCAAGCAGCGTGGGAAGCTTGACGCCCAAGCCGAAGCAACCCTCGGCCAGGCCATCACCGCAGTCCCCTCACGTTGTGTCGAGGTGCTGAACCACGACGAGCATATCCTAAATCTTGCTCAGGACATCTTCATGGCACGAGACGCCTTGTATCTCGGCAGAGGTACGGGCTACCCCATCGCCATGGAAGGGGCTCTAAAACTAAAGGAAATCTCATATATTCATGCAGAAGGCTATCCAGCCGGCGAAATGAAACACGGCCCCATCGCTCTAATCGATGAGCAAGTACCCGTGATCGTGGTTGCGCCTAAGGACCAATGGTTCGATAAAGTTGTCTCCAATATGCAAGAAGTCACTGCTCGCGGTGGCAAGGTAGTACTAATTTCTGATAACGAGGGCGTGGACAGCGCGGGAGAGATGGCGTGGGCCACGTTACGCCTACCTAAAGTACACCCCTTCGTTACACCAATTCTCTATTCTATTCCCGTACAGCTTTTAGCCTATCACATCGCTGTATTGAAAGGTACCGACGTGGATCAACCACGTAATCTAGCGAAATCTGTAACTGT
>CAZDQC010000154.1:0-7417 GCA_964507245.1 uncultured Rhodospirillaceae bacterium | reverse complement strand
GATCAAGGTGACCGCGGTCTGTATTCGGCTGAAAATTATTTGAGTCAATTCAGTGAGCGACTAGGCGTTTTGGTTTCCCGTGGTGACTGGCTGCGGGCGCGGAGGGATTCAATTGAGCCGGACGCGGCAATGTTGGATCTTGTGGCCCAGGTCGGTGGCCAGTTGGCCATCGCCATGCTGACAAATAACGGTCCCCTGTTGCAGGATGGATTTTCCGAGGTGTTTCCACAGGCAGCGGCGTTGTTTGGCGAACGAGCTTTCTTCTCAAGTCAACTGAAATCCACAAAGGAGAAGCCTGAAATCTTCCGCCTAATTTTGACGGCACTGGGCGTTAAGCCGACCAATACTCTCTTCATTGATGATACACCGGCCTATATCGCGTCGGCCCGGACGGCTGCGCTGTTAACTCACCAATTCCGAGGCATTCATGGTTTAAGGGATGTTCTCCTCAACCATGGAATATCAGTGGAACCGGCGTAGTGGCAGTTCCCATCGTGCATCACCCCAGTTACGTTATGACAATGCCCTGCAAGCAGGGTTTCCCTATGGAAAAATACAGCCAGTTGATCCAGTTGCTGCGGGACGAGGGTTTGGCCACAGCACAGACCTTAAACAAACCGGTGGTGCCGCCCCGTTGGTGGTTGGAATTAGTTCATGATTCCGACTATGTGGATGGCATACTAACGCAGACAGCGGACGATAACGTAATACGCAGAATCGGGTTGCCCCTTTCGCCTCGGTTAGTAGATCGAGCGCTAATGTCTGTTAGTGGTACCGTTATGACCGCACACCTTGCCCTGCAACATGGCATTGCTTGCAATACAGCAGGCGGTAGCCATCATGCCGGCGCTGCACATGGTGCTGGCTACTGCCTTTTCAATGACGTTGCGATCGCTGCGCGTGTGTTGCAGGCTTCGGGCCTAGCCATGAACATGCTGGTTGTCGATCTGGATGTACATCAAGGGGATGGCACAGCGGAAATCTTTCGGGGCGACGGCGCCGTCTTCACTTTTTCTATGCATTGCGGGGACAATTTCCCGGTACGCAAACAGTCCAGCGACGTGGACATTGGCTTGCCCTCTGGCACTGGTGACAGGGATTACCTTGATATATTGTCCGCACAACTGTCGAATCTACTGGCTAACTTGAGCCCGGATTTGGTTTTTTACAATGCCGGTGTCGACCCCCATCATGCCGATGATTTAGGAAAATTAGCCCTGACGGACGAAGGCCTGGCGCGCCGAGATTCAATGGTTATTGCGGCTTGTGCCCGCCGAAACCTCCCCGTCGCCTGTGTCGTAGGTGGCGGATATGATCGCAACGCAGCGTTGCTGGCTCAGCGTCACGCATTGTTATACCGTGCGGCGGATCATATATTCCAGAGTATGATAGGATTGGCCAGTGCGGTATCTGCTGTTTCTAATTAGTTTCTTGTTGCTATCTCCCGCCTGGGCAGAAGAGGGTTTGGATGTTCAGGGTTGGGCCCGTGCCACGGCGACCAAAGCGCGCAATGGTGCAGCATATGTCACGATAAAAAATCCGTCAGGTTCGAGGGACCGTTTGTTGTTCGGAAAATCGCTCGTGGCAAAAAATGCGGCTCTGCATAATCATGTCATGGATAACGGTGTGATGAAAATGCGCCCCGCAGGCAGCATCGAAATTCCAGCTTATGGTACGGTCATCATGAAACCGGGTGGGTTACATGTGATGCTTATGGGATTGAAATCGCCGCTGGTAAAGGGTGGGTCCTTGCCCTTAACTTTGACGTTCGAGAAGGCTGGTGCCATGACGGTCCAAATTAAGATTATGGGCATGGGCGCCAAAGGCGCAGGCCAGACACAGAAGATGCATGGCAAGAAAAAACATAATCACTAGGACAAGGCAGACGCTTTATGAGCAAGGATGTTGATTATTATGTTTCACTTGCCTCGCCATACACTTATATGGGCGGTCGGCGCCTGCCGGAGATTATTGAGATTACCGGTGCAGCCTTCCACATCAAACCGGTGATTGGCAGTCAGTTGTTGGCAGCGACGGGTGGACTGCCCGTTCCCAAACGCCATCCGGCCCGCCTGGCCTATCGTCTCGTGGAGTTGGAACGTTGGAAGCGCCATTGGTCCATACCCATGAATATAGAGCCAAAATTTTTTCCGGTGGATGACGGCAGGGCTGCCCATATGGTGATTGCGGCACGGCAGTTGGGTCAAGACGCCATAGCCTTGTCGAATGCCTTCCTGGCCTGTGTTTGGGAGGCGGAGCAAGATATATCTGATCTTTCGGTTTTGATCACTGCCGCAGATCAGGCGGGCTTCGATGGACAGGCTCTGGCGGAGAGAATTGACGCTGACGACCTTGCGGCGACACATCAGACTAACACGGACGAGGCCATCGCGCATGAGGTATTCGGTATGCCTTGGTTTATCCATGACGGTGTGCCGTACTGGGGTCAGGATCGCATTCGTTTCCTGACCGAAGCTTTGCGGAGTTGACAGGCTGTCATGCCTGCCAGGGTAATCGTCAATCCCGCTGCCGGTCAGGGTGCCTGCGGCAAGGCTTGGCCCGAGATCGAGGCTGTTTTGCGCTCTGCGCTGGGAGATATTGACGTCACCATAACTGAGCGCGCGGGAGATGAAACCGGTCTGGCTCGACAAGGCATTGCCGATGGAGCAGAGCATTTTATCGCCGTTGGTGGTGACGGCACCATGAATGGTGTGCTGAATGGCATCATGGGTGATGGCGCTCCCAAAAACGACCGAGTTCGACTTTCAGTTATCCCGGCCGGTACGGCCAATGAAATGGCGCGTGCCATCGGCTTTCACGGGGACCGGGTGGGCGCAATTCAAAGCATCGCAACCGGGCGTGACCAGCACTTCGATTTGCTGCAGGCTGAATGCGTTGGCCTTGATGGTGTTACTCACCGCCATTATGGCACTCTAGCCATATCCTGGGGTGGCGCGGCGGAGATTGTCTATCGCACGAACACCTCCAGATTTCTAAAAAAGCTGGGCGGTCGGTTTAGCTACTACGCCAATACGCTAATCGTAACACTTACCTACCCTATGCAGAATTGTGACCTCACAATTGATGGCCGGCAAATCAAAGATCAAGCTTACTATTCGGGCCTAGTATGTAACATGGAGTTCCTGGGTGGCGGCATGCGCCTGGCTCCCGGCGCCGATCACACTGATGGTGTGGCCAATTTTCTGTTCTTCAAGGATATCCCGCGGCGGGAAATCATTTTTCAAAAGCCTAGCTGGCTGTTTGATGGTCATCACGTTGATCACGAGAAAGTAGATTATTTCCCCGGCCAGGTGTTTGAAGTTCAAGGTGATACCGATGCGTTAGTTGATGCCGATGGCGAAACTATTGGCCGGCTACCTTTAAAAGTATCGACACTCAAGCAGGCGTTGAGGGTTGCCGGCTAGGAGATATCGATCCAACAACCAAAAATGCTATTTATGTATTCCGGGTAGACAAACATTGGATTGTCGGTTTCCTAAATGTTGGCGAAAATATCCAGGTAGTTTTGGTTTCTATTTAAATAATTCTTATCGTTTGCGGAGGGAATACCACAAATTAAAATTTGAATGAATTTTTGTCATGGCCGCAGCAAGTCATCACCGCAAACATTTTTTTTGGGATAGTTATTAACGATAATTATCGTAGATTTGGATGGTTATTAATGGAATAGTATTTTGTATGAGAATTAACAATATTTTATGGGGAGTAAACAAGGTGAAGAATTTGACCCGAATTGCGGTGGCAGCGGCTCTAGCCAGTTCAATAGCTTTTGTTGGCAGTGCCGCTTTGGCCGCTGGCTGTAAACATTCGAAGTGGGGGAAAGGTGACGAAATTGGTGCCGCTAACCATGTTAACCCTCAACAAGTTAAAGCTGCTGCTAGCTTGGTGAAGAAAGGTGAAAGCCATGGTTTAGGAATTGAAATTTTTCCTGGCATGCCAGCCTTTCCGCCAAGATACACACAACTCCAAGTTGTTCAGCCAGGACAACAGTGGGGTAATGACCTAGCCAAGGCGTTTGGTTGGCCCATCGTATATAATGATGATGTCCTTCAGATGTGGCTTGGCACAGGGCCGCAGATAGATGGCCTAGGTCATCTAGGCGAAGCCGGCATGTTTTATAACTGTAACAAAGGTCAGGATTTTGCCGATCTAAAGGGCCTTAAAAAACTCGGACTTGCCAAAGTTCCGCCCTTGGTTGGTCGTGGTGTAATGGTTGACATGGCCAAACATTTTGGCGTGAAAACAATGAAAGCCGGTCAAGTCATAGGCTCTGCAGATATCAAAGCCGCGGCAAAAGCTCAGGGTGTCACGTTTAAACCGGGTGACGTAATCCTTTTTCATACGGGCTGGACTGACGGCATGCTTGCTTCCAATGCGAAAGGTTGGATTTCGGGAGAGCCCGGTCTAAATAACGAAGCTTCTGTTTATCTAGCTTCAATGGATCCGATGGCAGTCGGGGCAGACACATGGGGTTTGGAAGCAGTGCCACCGGCAAAGGGTGATAAGGTTTTTTATGGCCACGTTACACTTTTAAAGGAACATGGCATTTACATCCTTGAAACTATGAACACGGGCCGTCTTGCCAAGGAAGGCGTGCATGAATTCATGTTTGTACTTGGACATGCTCGGCTAAAGGGTAGTGTTCAAATGATTATTAATCCTGTGGCAATGTGGTGAGTCATAAGTCGTAACAATTTACTAGTGAAAAGGGAGCGGTCCGCCGCTCCCTTTTTTTCTAAAATGACATTTCCAAGTCACTACGGACTTTTAACGTTGGTGAATATCATAGTTGTTATTGGGATAATGGTGGGCGAGAGGAACTATGCCGCTCCATCGACCCATTTATCTTTCTTGGGGTCGCGGCCACACATACAACCTTTATGACTGGTTCAGAGAAAAAGCTACCGACGGACTTTGGCAGATGCGACGGCTACATGTTTCACGCAAAGTACAGCTCCAAGCATCCGGTCTTTGAGAACCCCAAATTGGTGCCACGGTATGCCGTCTACGAGGAGGGGGCACGCCTTCTAAGCAGTCACCCGACGCAATCTACCGGTTCTTAACCGGCGGTTTGCCTTGATACTGCTCTGTTTCCGTCGTTTTGCATAATAGTGCCGTTAGTGACTTTTCGGATAAATTTATTTCTTTAAGGAGAAGAGTGGTGCCCACAGAAAGATTCGAACTTTCGACCTCTCCCTTACCAAGGGAGTGCTCTACCCCTGAGCTATGTGGGCCCTTCGCGGTATGTTAAAAATATTCACTAGACCATCCCGGTCCGCCGTGGTTATGACGGGCGGCAAACTGCCATAGAGGTCCTGCCAGAGCAAGCAGGATATGGGATCCACGGGATCATGACTGAAAAAAATTCATCACATCTGTCGAAGAAGGCGGATCAGGGGCGACAGGCCCGTCTGGTAAGGGCTCTCCGCAAAAATCTGCGGCGTCGGAAGGCGCAGCAGACGCCCGCTTCCAGCGTGCCATCGCGGACGCAAAAGAACAGATAGTTCGAACGCGAGCATATTTCTGCTGAATTTGCCGTGCAATGAGAGGTGTACTGGCGGAACATCCCGCCGCACGGATAATCCAAATCCGGCTGTTTCCACAGCCGGCACAATGAGTTAGAACCCGTGCCGACTTCTTGGAATTCGCTGCATGCCCGATTGGCATCAACTAAGTTCGGGTAACTGGGATTCAAATGGATAAGATTAGAATTTGTGGCGGCAGGCTACTACAGGGGAAAATTGCTATCGGCGGCGCCAAGAACGCCGCTCTACCCCTGCTTACGGCTAGTTTGTTGACAGACGAGACGATGGTTTTGCGTAATTTGCCTCACCTGGCGGATATCGCAACAATGATGCATTTGCTCGCCCAGCATGGCACCGATCTATCCATGGCAGGGGAACTTTCCGGCGGCGGGCATATGGGGCAAGTCCTAAAACTCTGCACCAAGGATATTATCTCGACAGAAGCTCCGTACGACATCGTACGAAAAATGCGCGCGTCTGTTCTTGTTTTAGGACCTCTTTTGGCCCGATGTGGCCAGGCGCGGGTGTCATTGCCGGGCGGTTGTGCTATCGGCACACGTCCGGTGGATTTACATATTAGCGGCCTGGAAGCACTCGGTGCGAAAATAGACTTGGAGGATGGCTACGTGATGGCACGGGCTCCTGAAGGTTTGCAGGGCGGTGTTGTGGTGTTTCAACGAGTTTCTGTTGGAGCCACCGAGAATTTACTTATGGCGTCCGCCCTGGCAAAAGGCGAGGTGGTTCTTGAAAACGCGGCCCGCGAGCCGGAAGTTGGTGACCTGGCGAAATGCCTTAATGCCATGGGCGCAAAAATTGAAGGTATTGGCACGGATACCCTAAAAATTCAGGGTGTCGACCGGCTTCGTGGTGTCGATTACGCTGTTTTGCCAGACCGGATCGAGGCCGCGACATATGCCATGGCCGCCGCCATTACTGGCGGCTCTGTAGAATTGCTCGGCGCTGATAGCGAAACCCTGGAAGCGGTCACAGCCACTCTTGCTCAAGCCAATATAGACCTACGCCCAACCCAGTGCGGCATTCTGGTTACGTCAGGGCACAATTCCAGTGCGGAGGGGTTGCACAGCGTCGACATAAGCACCGCACCGTATCCTGGATTTCCTACGGATCTGCAAGCACAGATGATGGCTCTAATGGCTGTTGCTGATGGTTCATCAACGATTATAGAGACGATCTTTGAAAATAGGTTTCAACATGTACCGGAGTTAATGCGGATGGGTGCCGACGTCACGGTCAAGGGTCCTATGGCCTTAGTGCGGGGCAAGGGTGGAGCGCACGGCAAAGGCTTGCATGGCGCACAGGTTATGGCAACGGACCTGCGCGCATCCGTATCGTTGGTATTGGCAGGTTTGGCGGCGCAAGGAGAAACTATCATTAATCGCGTTTACCATTTGGATCGTGGATATGAGCGTCTGGAAGAGAAACTTTCCGGCTGTGGCGCTGATATTCGGCGATTGACCGATTAGGTGGGAGGGAACTGGTGACGGTCAATGCACGGTTACGTCTGCGGGCAGAGAAGAGGGCCGATATCCCTGTCATCTCGTCGTGCGTACAGGATGCGATCGCACGGATTGAAGATATGACCTATATCCCCCGTTTGCGCCGTTTTGCCTTGGTGTTAACCCGATTTCGCTGGGAATTGGCCAACAAGATGGGAAAGGAGGGCGGCGAGCGTGTTCGTTGTATCGTGCTTTTCGACGATGTATTTCGGGTACGTACTCAGGGCATTGAGATGTTGGATCGTGAGGGCCTGTTACCCCTGTTAGCCATTACTTCAGATGACGGCGCCGACGGTGTTTACTTGAAACTGCACTTTGCGGGTGGTGGCGCAGTTAGTCTGGAAGCGGAGGTAG
>CAZDQC010000153.1:0-7442 GCA_964507245.1 uncultured Rhodospirillaceae bacterium | reverse complement strand
TTTCAATATCTTCTATGGGATTGTTTCGGGTATTGGCATACAGGGTATCCACCGCGTCAATGCCGTCCTTACCGTCTCGGCCGCCGTAACTGCCCTCGAAGATCTCCATATGCACCCAATGTTCACTATCCCGCAGGCCTGAAAAGGCGATGACGCGAAGATTGCCAATGCCGGCGGAAACCTGACTGGGCGCTACTCCCGACAAAGCTTTCATCACCGTATCCGCCAACTGGTTGCCGGGGCAGAAGCGGGCAATCGTGGGGGCAGGGAATATTGGGTTCGCTAGGCAGCCTTTGGGTGCGACAATTTTGATGGGGCGCACCAAACCGTCGTTAACGGGAATGTGGCCATGTATCGCCGTGTCCAGAAGAACAGAGCGTACGGTGAGCCAGACGGCGATGTCCACGGTGCCCTGTAGGGGCATATTGATGGGCTTGTCATCAATTTGGGCCGCTGTACCGGTCAAATCGACCACCATTTCCTCGTCATTTATTGTGATGGCCACGCATAAAGGCAATTCCTTATAAGTAGGGTCTGGTTCGTCCAAATAGCCGTCTATAAAAGTGGTGGCCGAGTAAGTTCCATCGGGTAGTGCGCCGATGGCCTGGCGCATTAAACGCTCTGAATGGTTCATGACTGCTTCGCAGGCCGCTTGGAAAGTTGATTTGCCATAGCGGTCGATCAGCTCCACCAAACGTTCACCGCCGATACGGGCTGCAGCGATCTGCGCCTCCATATCGCCCACTACAAGGTCCGATACACGGATATTATCGCGCAGGATATGCCAGACCGGCTCTACTTTGTTGCCCTCCGAATAGACGTGAATGGCTTTGAACTGAAGGCCTTCAGCATAGGCATCGATGGCATCGACAATGCCGCAACTGCCGGGTGTCAGGGCACCGATATCCAGGTGATGGGCTGTAGTGGCTGAAAACGCGACTAGCTCGTCCTTATAGAACACGGGCACGATAAAACCTACGTCCGGGCCGTGGGACGCACCTGAATATGCATCGTTATGCATGATCACATCTCCTGGGCGCAGGGTTTCACCCCGCTCCGCCAGGATCTTTTGCATGCCGCGGACATAACCCGGAATTGGGCCGGATTGCAGGGGGGTTGATTGGGCGGATTCTGCGAGCCCACGTCCTTGAGTATCCACCAAGCCGGCGCCGAAGTCCTCAGATTCACGAATGATTGATGAATAGGACATGCGCATGAGCTTGTAGCCCATTTCGATAGCAATATTCTCTAGGGCGCCCTGTATGACGGATGCGGTAACATGGTCTACAGGTGGTGAATTTTTTGGAATATTCATCTTTAGGTTCCCGTCTCTATCAATAGATTGCCGCCCGCCTGAGCTGTCGCCTTGGCGCCGGGGGGAATTACGGTCGTAGTATCTTTTTGTAAGACAATGGCCGGCCCTTTGAACGTCTGGTCGACGGGCAGCTTGTCCCGTTCATACAGTGGCGTCGCCATGATTTGCTGCTCACCGTCTAACCGGAAATAGCATTGGGCTTCTTCCAGCAGCGCGTCGTCTAGTTTGCCGCCCGGGGACTGGATGGGCAGTTCAATTTTGGGCATCTGGCCGACGCCGGTAACCCGGATATTAACTATTTCGATGGGGTTGTCTTCGAACACATGTCCATATTCTGCTGTATGGATGTTTTCGAAAGCCTTGAAGATATTTGCGAGACTAGCGTCGTCTACAGGGCCATCCGCCACCGGGACACGCAACTCGTATCCCTGCCCAACGTAACGCAAATCACCACTGCGCTGATAGGTCACAGCGCCTGCTTCTAAGCCGTCCGCTTTGAATTGATCAACGAGGCCAGTGTGCATGGTTTCAAAATCCCGAGTGAGACGTACGCCGTCGGCGTTGCTGCTGACCTGAAATTCCGTACGGATGGCGTCGTATTTGAGATCCGTGGTCAACAGCCCCGCGGCGGACGTAATACCGGGATAGGGTGGAATGATTACCTCGGGTATGCCTAAATCGCGGGCTACATCCACTCCGTGCAACGGCCCGGCACCGCCAAAGGCAACCAGGGAAAACTCCCGAGGGTCATGGCCTTTCTGCACGGTGCGGGAACGGATGGCATTTGCCATGTTGGAGTTGATGATAGTTAGAACGCCGTCAGCGGCGGCCTCGATTGACATACCTAGACTTTCTGCTAGTTCACTCATCGCTTCACGGGCGGCACCTGCATCCAGGCTCATTTCCCCGCCCAAAAAGTTGCCTGGTTGCAACCGGCCCAGAACGACGTTGGCGTCGGTCACGGTTGGCAGCGTGCCGCCTCGGTTGTACGCGGCAGGGCCTGGTTCGGCCCCGGCAGATAGCGGGCCGACCCGAAAGGCCTCGCCCGCGTCTAGATGTGCGATGGAGCCTCCGCCTGCACCGATGGAGTGGATGTCAATCATGGGCGCCATTACTGGATAGCCACCAATCCAGGTGTCTCGGGCGGTCGCTTCGGCGAATTGGCCGTTTACAATAAGACCGATATCGGCAGAGGTGCCACCCACATCAAAGGTGATGAGACTTTTGCGGTGAGAACGTTCCCCACTCATTGCTCCCCCGAGAACACCGGCCGCTGGGCCCGATAACAGCGTCAAAATCGGTCGTTCCGAGACCATGGCGCCTGTCGCAACCCCCCCGTTGGAGCCCATAACGTGTAAATCCGCCTTGAAACCATTGTCGCTGAGAGCGCCTTCCAGTTCTTTCACATAGGTCCGTACCTTAGGGCCGATAAAAGCGTTCATGGCGGCTGTGGTAAAGCGTTCGAACTCACGGAACTGTGGCGACACGGCGGACGATGTGGTGACGAAGCAATCGGGATATTCCTCACGGATAATGGCTGCGGCCCTGTCTTCGTGCATGGGGTTGATATAGGCGAAGAGGAAACATACTGCGATGGCGTCGACGCCGTCTGTTCTTAGTTCCTGCGCTGCTTTTCTGACGGCGTCCTCGTCCAAAGGGGTCAGCACCGCGCCATCAGGGGGTGTCAAGCGTTCGGCAACAACTTTGCGATGGCGACGTTGCACCAGGGGCCGGTCCTGCCAGGGTACGTCTTGCATGATGGAATAATGCTGAGGCCGTTGGTGTCGGCCAATGTGCAGGATATCCCGGTAACCTTCCGTGGTGACCAGGCCAGTAACCGCTCCCTTGTATTCTAATACCGCATTAGTTGCGATGGTTGTGCCATGCAGCACATGATCCACTGCACTCCGGTCCACGTCGAACCGTTGGCAAATTTCTATCATACCCTGAATAACGGCGAGGCTGGGGTCGTCGGGAGTAGTCGGCACCTTGTGAACGGCGATATCCTGGCTTTCCGTATCGCTGTACATTACGTCCGTGAATGTGCCGCCAACATCGACGCCGATTAGTTTCATAGAATTATTGCCTTACTCAGACGGCAAAATGGCGCCGGCAGTTTGCGTAATCAGTTTGTATTGATCGGGTTGGCGGTGTTCGGCGAAATTGAACACCGTGTTTTTGTAGTGATTACATGCATCCAGGTCGCAGTCCGCAGTTACCAATTCATCACCCAAAGTATGGCCCTGGGCTACAATTTCCCCAGTTGGCGCAATTATCAGAGTGCCGCCCAGCATATCGCAGCCTTCCTCACGTCCCGCCTTAGCCACGCCGATCACCCAGGTGGCATTCTGATAGGCTCCGGATTGCATAGAAATGTTGTTGTGCAGGCTAGCCAGATGAGTCGGCTCAAACCCCCAGGGCGGCTCAGTGGCTGGGGTATTGTAACCTAGCATAATCATCTCGACGCCTTGTAGTCCCATCATTCGGTATGTTTCCGGCCAGCGACGATCATTACAGATGCACATTCCCATGATGCCACCCATGGTACGCCAGACTGGGAAGCCCAGATCGCCTACGTCGAAATAGGCTTTCTCCAGATGCTGCCACTTTCTTTCCGGCTTGTGGTCCGAATGACCCGGTAAATGCACCTTGCGGTATTTGCCCACAATCGTTCCGGATTTGTCCACCAGTATGCAGGTATTGAAATATTTTCCACCTGACCGCTCCGCAAATCCCAGGCAGAAGCCGATGCCGTATTCCGCGGCCCGGTCGAATAAAGGCTGGGTTTCATTGCTTGGCATAGCACTTTCGAAATATTGCTCAATTTGCTCCTTATCTTCGAAATACCAACGGGGGAAAAACGTAGTCAGAGCCAGTTCCGGATAAACCACCAGGTTGCAATCCCGAGCATGGGCCTTATCCAGCAAGGACAACAGTCGATCAACTACTTGCGTGCGACTTTCATTCAGGCCTATCGGGCCAAGCTGTGCTGCGCCCACGGTTACGATACGGTCTGATTTAGTCATGGGCGTATTCTGCACCCAAGTTGGTGTGATTGGAAACAAACGTTATGATAATCCGGATCAAAAAACGAGGGCAATATGGACTACGGAATTTCCTTTCCACAAACGCAAATAGGCAATGATCCGGCCATCATCCACAATTTTGTAGAAACAGCCGAGGGATTAGGTTTTGAACGTTTGACCTTGGTGGATCATATCCTAGGCGCAAAGGAAGCGAAGGATGCTCCATGGGCTGTGCATTACACCATTGAATACAGTTTTCACGAACCTATGACGTTGTTCGCGTGGATTGCCGGATTTACTAAGTCCATCCAATTGGTGACGGCTAACGTCGTGCTGCCCCAGCGGCAGACCGAGCTGGTGGCCAAACAGGCAGCCCAAATCGATATTCTGACGGGCGGCCGCATGGTCTTAGGGATCGGTGTGGGGTGGAGCAAGTCCGAGTTCGAGGCTTTGAACATGAACTTTGCGAATAGAGGCGCGCGGATCGAGGAGCAGGTTGAATTACTGCGTCGTCTCTGGACTGACGAGTTGGTGGAATTCAAAGGTAAATGGCATAACATTTCAGAAATGGGTATGAACCCCCGGCCGATCCAGCGGCCCATACCTATCTGGTTTGGCGCCATGGCAGAGGTCGCTGTGCGTCGCGCCGCACGCATCGGTGATGGCTGGCTCATGAGCCCCCGTGCAGAACCCGATGATCAGATGAAACAATTAGTGGAAGCTTTCCATGAAGAAGCTGAAGGGGCGGGACGCAACATGAGCGATTTGGGTATTGATGCGACGGTCTTTGCAGAGGACCGCGGGCCGAATGAATGGTTATCAGAAGCACAAGCCTGGCGTGACCTCGGTGCGACATCCGTCACCTTTCGCACCTCGGAATCGGGCTTCACTCATATCGACCAGCATATTGACGCTATGCGCCGGCTGGCCGAGGCAGTTGATTAAAGGAGGAAACAATGTCGAAATTGCCCGTATCCATTGGTGAGTATGCAGCGTTCACCAAAACCGTGGGCGAAAGCGACATTTATGGTTTTGCCGGAATTACTGGTGATTTCGCCGCACCCCATGTCAACGAAGCGTTTATGGAGAAATCCCAGTACGGCACCCGTGTGGCTCATGGCGCGCTATTGGTGGGGTTCATGTCCACTGCCTCGGCCTTGTTGGCAACACGCATCATACAGACAAGGGACGATTTGACGCCTATGTCAATCGGCTATGACAGGGTCCGATTTACCGAGGCAGTAAAAATCGGTGATACCATTACTGTGACCTACGAGGTCAAAGAACTGGAACCCGATCGGAATCGTACTCGCGCCGCTGTTACCGCTACCAATCAACACGGTGATACTGTGGGAGTAGCCGAGCACATTATGAAATGGCTAGTGAACCCTTAGACTTGTGTCAGTAGAAGGCCCGGTACTGGGAGTGAGACAGGCAATGGCAATTTATGAAAATGGTCCCGTCCGAATTTTTTTAAGATGACTTAGGCACCTGTCCGCTACTTTTGCTCATTGCAGGCGGTGGACTAAACGGAACGATTCATAACCTAACGCACAAGTCACCATTCAATCCTATAGACCAATTCTCTGGTGACTATCGCTGTATCATGATGGATTTGCGTAATGCCAATGACGGGCAGTCCTCGGGCCCGTTAGATATCGAGCGGACATGGGATGCTTATGCTGACGACCAGATTGATCTGATGGATCACTTGGGTATTAATAAATTTTTGGTGCTCGGTTTTTTGTATTGGTGGGCCCTTTATCTGGAACCTGTTACAGCGAATTCTTGATCGGATCATTGCAGCTGTCCTGGTTCAGCCGAGCGGATTTCGTCCCGAAGTGCCCGACCCTTTTTCCAAAACAATATTGAGGGATGGGCTCCGTAGTTGTGCGATCGCCGTTCTGACATTACGATGGAGATCGCGGAAGCATTTTTGGAAAACATGTACCGTGCGAAAGCAGATTTTGTCTTCACAGCGTCGCGAGATTTCGTGCGCGGTTGCAAAACACCTATCCTGATTCTGCCCGACGACATCCCCGCTCATCCTTATGCGGTTGCAATGGAGTCGGCTCTTCTGGCTCCGTATGCATAAGTGAGCCTATATCCATGGAAAGAGCCAAAGGACCGTATACCTCTGGCGCTGCGCCACATTCGGACTTTCCTCAAGGCTCAGGTATCCTTGGTCAATACCTAACGTGAAATCCAGAGCAATTGGATTAAACCTATGCATGGTACGCAATATACTCTGAACGGTAATTTGCGATTACCGTTACGTTATGTAGCTTCTTTGCATTTAAAATTCTTGTGGCACATTAATAATTCAATTTCGGAAAGCCTTCGTACCAGTCACTGTGGTTGCCATTGAAATTACCTGCCCCGGGTTTTGTCAAACAGCCGCGTGGCTCAATGTAGCTGTAGATACGTCGCTCAGGAGATTCTGACCAGCCGATGTTGAAAGCACAAAGTTTGGGAAAAAACTGCAGGCGGCTATAGGGTAAATGATCATGGATCCACCAGGCCAGGGAACGCCAATCGGCACCATTGGCGTAACGGTCTGTGAACCAAGGCACCAAGACGCAGGCCATGGCGCCCAGATGGCCATTTGGGTCTAGATGATCCCAGACATGACGCCCCTTAGCTCGTTCGGGACTGGCACAATTCAGGTTATTCTTGTTCCCAAACGCGTTCACAGCGGCGTTCCGATAGGATGACCGGATGCATAGGTCGCCAAAGCTAGCCTTCAACGGTTCCAAAAGTTCGGTACATAAATTCTGTCCAGCCGCAATAGCCAAGTCTGGGTGGTCGGGAATGTTGGGGATGCCGTAGAATGAGGAAATCTCGCTGTAGAGAAAATCCCGCATAAAAAACGAGGATGATAGGCGGATGCGGCCAAATTCCTCTAATCCCTTCATGCTGCCCGGTTTGCGCATAATTATTGTAAGGCGTATTTCAGATCGGCAAGTGGGTCTTCGCAATCCTCGACACCGCAAGAAAGACCGACCAGGGCGTCGCTGATGCCCAAGTCGGCGCGAGTTTTTGGCGGGATTGAAGCATGGGTCATGATGGCTGGATGTTCGATTAGGAATTCTAGGCCGCCC
>CAZDQC010000152.1:0-7455 GCA_964507245.1 uncultured Rhodospirillaceae bacterium | reverse complement strand
ATACAGGCGAACATTCAAGAATTTGTTCGGCCCAGCGCTGTGCTCCAGCCAGTGCTTCGCCTTCTCGGACGACCTCGGTCACAAAGCCCAGTTTGTAGCCTTCTGCGGCCATGACCCGCCGCCCAGTCAATATCATACCCATTGCCTGTTTCATGGGGATCTGTCTAGACAAACGGTGCAGGCCGCCGGCAAGTGCGGCCAACCCTACGCGGGGTTCCGGTAAGGCGAAAAAGGCATTTTCCGCTGCAATTATGATATCACAGGCCAACGCCACCTCGAACCCGCCTCCCATGGCCAAGCCGTTAACCGCGGCGATCAAAGGCTTTTGCATGGTGTAGCGCGAAACCAATCCGGCGAACCCACTGTCAGGGCGGCCGGTCGGATTACCTTCAGCCTGCCATTTCAGGTCGTTGCCCGCCGAAAACGCTTTATCGCCCGTGCCTGTGACGATGGCGACCCACAGGTCAGGGTCATTTTCGAAATCATTGAAGATCTCGTCCAGTTCGAAATGCGCCAATGAATGTAGGGCATTCATTCGTTCAGGGCGGTTCAGGGTTACGGTCAGTATGTGACCGTTTCGTTCAGTTAGGCAGTATTCAGGCATTTTTTCAATTCCTTTATGTCAATTTCGCCTTCCTTGATCATCCTTACCTAATATACTCTGAATAGACAGACTAGCTATGGCCGTGGTTTGAGAATTTCACGAGAAGAGGTAGAGGGTATGGCAGATGAGAACAAGAATGCTGGTGGCACACCGATAAAGGCGTCGGACATGTTTGTTCGTTGCTTAGAAGCAGAAGGCGTGACCCACATTTTCGGGGTTCCGGGAGAAGAAAACGCTGATTTCATGATTTCGCTCATTGACAGCAAAATTGATTTCGTCCTTTGCAGACATGAACAGGCAGCAGCCTTCATGGCCGACGCCTACGGCCGATTAACTGGCAAGGCCGGCGTCTGCCTGGGCACCCTTGGTCCGGGTGTGACAAACCTTTTGACTGGTATTGCAGATGCTAACATGGACCGCGCTCCTATCATCGCCTTAATCGGTCAAGGGTCCACAAAAAGGTTACACAAGGAAAGCCATCAAATTATGGATTCGATCCGGATGTGCGAACCGATCAGTAAGTGGTCGCAAACAATCTTGGCAGCAGAGAACATAACGGAAATCGTCCGAAAGGCTTTTAAGTTAGCAGAAGAAGAAAAACCAGGCCTCTGCGTCATTGAACTTCCCGAGGATATTGCGAAGCATCAGATTGCTGATACCCCGATGGCGCTCTCAAAGGTTCGTCGCCCAGGAGCGGATCATAAGGCCGTAGCAATGGCTGCCGATCTAATTGGCGAAGCGAAGAACCCGATAATACTTGCCGGTAACGGGGCCATTCGTAAGCGTGCCGCTGCGCAATTAACGCGCCTTGCTCATAATCTGGGTGTTGGAGTTATCAATACTTTTATGGGCAAAGGCGCCATTTCGATGGATGATGATCACTGTCTGTACACAATGGGTTTGGGTATGGGTGACTATAATAACCTCGCCTTTGATACAGCCGACCTTGTCATATCTTGTGGATACGATTTGGTTGAGTATTCGCCGAGCGCATGGAACCGCGCAAATAAGGATGATAAAATTATCATCCATATGGACTTCTGGGCCGCAGAAGTCGACCGGGACTACATGCCAACAGTCGAAATTGTCGGCGATTTGGCAGATGGACTCTGGCAACTCAACGAACTCGTTGAGGAACGCCACAAGGACCAATTGCCTTTATTCGATATCAAAACGCGGGGCAATTTACGCAACACGCTGTCAGAGGATTTCGCAGCTGAAAAAGACGACACCAATTGCCCAATGAAGCCACAGAAGATCCTGTGGGACGTGCGGCAAGTCCTCGGTCCGGACGATGTACTGCTTTCTGACGTTGGCGCCCACAAAATGTGGATTTCTCGTTATTACCAATGCCAAGAGCCTAATACTTGCCTCATATCAAATGGTTTTTGCACCATGGGCTTTGCAATGCCAGGTTCCCTCGGTGCCAAGATAGCGTTGCCGGACAGGAAGATTTTATCAATTAGTGGTGATGCCGGCTTTGGTATGAATGTACAAGAACTTGAAACCGCCGTTCGTCGAAATCTCAACATCGTTGCGATGGTCTGGGTTGACGGTGAATATGGTTTGATCAAGTGGAAACAGCAAGATCACTTTGATGGCAAGCACTCGGATTTAAAATTCGGGAATCCCAATTTTGCAAAATTGGCGGAAGCCTATGGAATGTGGGGCAGAGAGATAACGGCCGCTGATCAATTGGTGCCGGCACTTGAAGAAGCGTTCCAACAAGAAGGACCTGCGTTAATTGCAGTGCCTGTCGATTACGCAGAAAATCGAAAATTAACTGCACGGTTGGGTGCCATCGAAATTCCTATTTAAGAGCCTCAACCGAAAGCTAAGAAATTATGGAGAAGTCATCATACTGACCCAGCGCCTTGGCAATTTGGGTGTGGCCATCTAGAGGAGACGCATTATGGCACTACGGGATTACGATGACCTGATTGGCGATCTGGGTGAGGCGAGCCCAGCTCAAGTACGTGGCTTAATCCGTCGTGGTGAAATCACGGGGCAGACCGGCGGCATGGCATTGGGTTATATGCAGGGCAATCTGGCGATTTTGTCCGCGGATCTGGCAATGGATTTCGCTCGCTTTTGCCAACGGAATCCCAAACCGTGCCCCCTGGTGGGGATCTCTGATACGGGCGATCCGATGCTGCGGACCTTGGGCAAAGACATAGATATTCGTAGCGATATCTCCTCCTATAACGTCTATCGAGAAGGCGAGTTGATGGACACCGTGACAGATATCACCGGTCTGTGGCGGGATGACCTGGTCGCTTTTATTTTGGGCTGCTCTTTTTCTTTCGAGCAGGCTCTGCTGGCGGGTGGTGTGCCCATGCGCCACTTGGAGCTGGATTACACTGTGCCTATGTATATCAGTAACATCCAAACTGTTCCGGCCGGGCCGTTCCATGGTCCCACCGTGGTATCCATGAGGCCCATGCCTATGGAGGAAGCGATCCGCGCAGTTGAAATCACGGCCAGGTTTCCAATGACCCATGGCAAGCCCCTGCATATCGGTGACCCCGCCGACATCGGTATCGGGCGGCTGGATGAACCGGCCTGGGGCGATGTGCCGGAAATCCGGGCGGGTGAGGTGCCTGTCTTCTGGGCCTGTGGTGTCACCCCGCAGGCCGTCGTCATGGCAGCAAAGCCATCATTTTGTATAACGCACAAACCTGGCTCAATGCTGATCACAGATATCCCTGGCAGCCGTGCAACCTGAGAGGCGTTGGTGAAAACCAAAATTGTCCGCCATGAGATCAATGATCACATTGCCCCAATGACAATGGACGGTCCACCCGTGAATGTACAAGACCGGCGTAATCGTGACGAGATAATGCTAGTGTTCGGTACCATTTCGGATATGGACGACGTCCGTATAAATGCACTGACAGGCGCGGGTAGGGTGTTCTCTGCTCACACTAATGCCGCTAACAGCCCCGCGACCTCACGTATTGCCAAACATTCACCTAACACTACAGAGGAATTGTGCTTGCAGGGTGGTTACCGTTTCGAGCAGAACTTGACCTGTAAGCCATCCGGTTATGATAATCCCAAGGAGGCCATTTT
This sequence comes from uncultured Rhodospirillaceae bacterium, assembly GCA_964507245.1. Classification (GTDB taxonomy): domain Bacteria; phylum Pseudomonadota; class Alphaproteobacteria. Next base: position 3,779 of record CAZDQC010000152.1, on the reverse strand, counting down.
AGCTTTCACTGAAAAGCAGCCTCCTGTGTTCACGGACCATTAATCGCCCCCGTCGAGGAGCACGCGAATGCAGACCCCCGCTACGTTCATGGACGCCTACCGCCCCACGCTGCGTGGATACCGTCATATGACATCGGCCGGCCACTATCTGGCCGCGCAAGCCGGCTTTCAGGTCATGGAAGCGGGAGGAAATGCGATAGATGGCGGCGTTGCTGCAGGCATCACATTAGGCGTGGTGCAAAGCGAATTGGTGGGTATGGCCGGTGTCGCGCCAATCATTATTTATTTGGCTGGAGAACGACGCGTTGTCACTATATCGGGCCTTGGAACTTGGCCGAAAGAGACGGATCCTGCGCTTTTCCAACGAGAGTATCCCGACAGCGTACCCGAGGGCATACTTCGCTGCATCATCCCAGCCGCTCCCGCTGCCTGGATCAAGGCGCTAGAACTGTTTGGCACCATGACCTTCGGTGAAGTTGCTGCCGCAGCCATTCGCCTGGCCAAGGACGGTTTCATTATGTACGCCTTGATGGCCGAGGTTATAGAAAGCAAGGCAGAAAAATATGCCCGTTGGCCGCAAAATGCGAAAATCTATCTGCCTAACGGTCACCCGCCGCGAGTAGGCGACATTTTTCGCCAGTTGGATTTAGGTGATAGCCTGCAGCACATGGCGGATTGCGAGGCGGCTTCCAACGGTGATCGGGCGGCGGGCCTAAGGGCGGCGCACGATGATTTTTATAAGGGCGATCTGGCCCAAAAAATTGTAGCCTATCATGGCGAAAATGACGGTCTGATCAGACTGGATGATCTAGCCAAATTCGAGGTGGAAGTGGAGGACGCTTTGTCCGTCGACGTCGCTGGCACCAAGGTTTACAGCTGTGGGCCATGGTGTCAGGGCCCCATGCTGTTGCAAATCATGCAACTTCTGCGGGGTCAGGATTTTACTGCCATGGGCCATAATTCGGCAGCCCATATTCACCGCGTGACAGAGGCTGTGAAGCTGGCGGCGGCTGATAGGGAACGTTGGTATGGAGATCCCCGATTTGTTGATGTCCCTATCGCTTGGCTGCTGTCAGATGGATACGCGGAACAGCGGCGGGCTCTGATAGACCCGGACAAAGCTTGGCCGGGTATGCCGCCATCGGGCGACCCTGACGCGGTGCAGCCGGAGCCAAAATTTACGACTCTGGATGCTCTCGATACGTCGTATGTCTGCACGGTAGATGCTGACGGAAATATCTTTTCTGCCACGCCGTCCGATACATCGTCTGACGCACCAGTAATCCCGGGACTAGGCTTCGTGCCCTCTTCTCGAGGTTCCCAATCTCGCCCGGATCCTACTCATCCCTCATCCATCCAGCCCGGCAAACGGCCGCGCCTTACTCCAAATCCTGCAATTGCCATCAGACCGGGGGAATGGTCTATGCCATTTGGGACACCTGGTGCGGATGTGCAATGCCAGGCGATGGCGCAGACTTTGTTGAATATTGACGCCTTTGGCATGAATCCTCAGCAGGCGGTGGAAGCACCTCGTTTCGCTTCATATTCCTTCCCGCAGTCCTTCGCGCCCCATTCTTATCATCCTGGACTTTTGAAGCTAGAGGGACGCATTGACGATGCAGTAGGTAAACAGTTGAAGGGTATGGGTCATACGATCGAATGGTGGGGTGAGTGGGAATGGATGGCGGGGGCCATGTGTGTCATTCGCAGGGATTTGAACTCCGGACTGTTGGAATCTGGTGCCGATCCACGTCGGGCAAATTATGCCCTGGGTTGGTAAATGCGCCTGACGGAAATCCGCGAGGCAACTGCCTCAATCAGCTCACAGATTCAAAACGCATATGTGAATTTCTCGCAAATGACTATTTCGGTTGTAGCCGTGGAGAGCGACGTGATGCGTCATGGTCGGCGGTTGACTGGTTATGGTTTCTGTTCAAACGGTCGATATGCTCAGGGTGGAATTTTGCGGGAACGCTTAATTCCACGCATCCGCGCTGCTGACGAGGGCTCATTAATGAATGACGACGGCACGAATTTTGCTCCCTCCAGAATTCGAAACGTAATGATGAATAACGAAAAACCCGGAGGCCATGGAGATCGCTCCGTCGCGGTTGCTGCATTAGATATGGCAGTTTGGGATCTGGTGGCCAAAATTGCCGATCAGGCCCTGTGGCGCTATCTGTCTGATCACTACAATGAGGGCAATTATGATGACCGCGTCATGGTGTATCCAGGCGGTGGTTATTATTACCCAGGGAAAGGTTTGGGTCAGCTGCGTGATGAAATGCTGGCGTATCGCGACCAGGGCTACAAAGTCCTGAAAATGAAAATTGGCGGCGTTCCATTAACTGATGACATGAAGCGTATAGAAACAGTGGCTGATCTTATTGGTGGTGCCGATTTAGCAGTTGATGCGAACGGCCGTTTTGGTTTGTCCACGGCTCTTACCTACGGCAAGGCCATGGAGCCACTTGATCTGTTCTGGTTTGAGGAGCCGGGTGATCCCCTTGATTTCCAGCTCAACTCAGAATTGTCAGCCGAATATTCAGGAGCTATCGCCACTGGCGAAAATCTATTTTCCATACAGGATGCCAGGAATTTGCTACGTCACGGTGGCATGAGGCCCGAGCGTGATTGGATCCAATTAGATCCGGCATTGAGCTATGGCCTGACGGAATATCTAGATGTTGTCGACATGGTTGAACAGATGGGTTGGTCCCGCCGGCGTCTGATCCCTCACGGTGGTCATCAATTGGCCCTGGCGATGGCGGCGGGGTTGCAACTGGGCGGGTCTGAATCTTATCCAGGCGTCTTTCAACCATTTGGTGGGTTCGCCGATGACGTGGTGATTAAAGCCGGATTGGCGGAGCCGGGTGAACACTTAGGGATCGGCATGGAGGCAAAATCGGAGATGTTTAAAGAGATTCAAAGATTGGTCGGTTGATGGACAAGTCACAAATAAAGGCCTTGGTGTTCGATCAATACGGCACAGTCGTGGATATGCAAAACGGCTTGGCTGATGCCGTGCAGGATTTTCTCAAGGAAAAGGGATGGGAAGGCGATGCTCATAGATTTGTCACTTGGTGGCGCCGTACCCATTTCGAAAATTCGATGATCGACGCCCTATGTCCCGGCGAACATACCCCCTACCGTATCATTGGCGAGCGTGCTGTATCCTACGTCATGGACCGCTGCGAGTTTCAATATACCGAGGAGGAAGTCTGTTGGCTGGTCAGTGAGATTGAGCGATTGAAGCCGTTTCCCGATGTAATTGAAGCGTTGCGGCGATTGTCCATGGATCATACCCTCGCCATCCTGTCGAATGGCGATGAGGATATGTTGGAGGCCGCGAAACGCCATATCGGTTTCCTGTTCGACCATGTCATTTCTGTTCAGGTCGCTGGTCATTTCAAGCCACACAAAAGCACCTACCGGAAAGCAGTCGAAATTCTAGGACTTGCGCCTAGTGAAATTCTTTTTGTCGCCAACCATGCCTTTGATTGTATTGGTGCGAAATCTTGTGGCATACCTACTGCCTTCGTCGACCGGCGGCAGAGGCCTTTTGGTCACACGCCGCACCAACCGGATATTGTTGTGAAAGATTTCAAGGAGCTCGCCGATGTCCTCATCTGACGCCAAAGGCCCGCTTGCCGGATTGCGGGTCATTGATTTGACCCGAGTGTTGGCAGGCCCATTTTGTACAATGACCCTCGGCGATATGGGAGCCGAGGTTATCAAAGTGGAAAATCCTTCAGGCGGTGACGACACTCGTTCCTTCG
>CAZDQC010000151.1:0-7484 GCA_964507245.1 uncultured Rhodospirillaceae bacterium | reverse complement strand
CCTGCGAGGTACAGATCATGACCCATGGCGCGGGCGGCGGCTATGTACAGCCATCACAGCAGGCCGCCGAATATACCAAAAAGGGGACCCTCGACTATATCACTACCTACGGTACAAAGGGCCCAGGAGGCGAGGATTTCGCCGCTTTCATGCGTCTAATGGATCAAACGGACCCCTCTTTTCGTGACTGATACCGGCGCGGCATTCGATGTCGTCGTTGTTGTCACCGGTGGCGCTAATTGCTGGTGACTGTGAATTTAGGAGTAAGCTAGGTATCCAAGACTACGGGGCTATCTATCCGGCCCTTATATTTCGGCTAGCCCGTAAATAGCTCCCACAAACTTAAAAGAAGAAACAGGTATGTTTGAAAAATTTGAACAAATGTTTAGGGAAGAAGCAGCTTTTGATTTGGACTATGGTAATTTATTGATTATCGGGCTGTTAATTTATCATATCGTTTTTCAAAATATTCCGTAAAGGACCCACCCCCATGACCTTCGATCCGGTTGGTGTTGCGGTTCTCGGTTGTGGCCGAGTGAGCGATGCGCATCTTGAGGCCATCTGCGCTTGTCGTGAGTTCGGACGTCTTGAGGCGGTAATTGACCTCGATTCAAACCGCGCTGCTGACGCGGCCTCGCGCCACGGGGCACCTCGTGCTCTGACATCACTCGAAGCAGCACTCGCTATCGAAGATATCGAGGCAGTGGTCGTGTGTTTACCAAATCATTTGCACGGTGAATCGACGATTGCCGCACTCCAGGCGGGTCGTCATGTATTGGTCGAAAAACCGATGGCTGACAGCGCCCCCGAAGCGGTGCGCATGGCCGAGGCGGCCGAGTCAAATTCCCGAATTTTGGCGGTAGGCCAGTCCCGACGCCACACCACTGCGGTGCGCTACGTCATCGACAATCTCGCTGGATTTGGGCGCCTACGGGCGTTACACGAGTCCCTCTGCATCAAGTGGGACGGTCCACAGACGCCATGGTGGTCCGAACGTACTCGAGAGCAAGGGTTGGTGCTCTCGCTCATCGCTCCGCACTCGCTCGATTTCGTGCAGCTAGTGATGGGCCCTGATGACCCGCTCCGCATTCACGCTGAGTCCGTTCGACATCGCTCGGAGTGGCGGGCGGACGATGAGGCGATGATCCTTCTGCGCTATCCGCAAGAGCGTCTCGTGAGTGTGCACTTGTCCTACAATCAGCGGCCGCATTTTGACCGAAAGGTGCTTCTCTTCGACGGGTGCGTGGTTCAAATCGACGATGATTTCGAGGTGCGTGTCGATGGCGAACTCGTCATCGAGCCGGTAGACGGAGAGCTGGCGGATATGGCACGTCCTGCGCTCCAGTTCGTTTGGCAGTTCGAAGAGTTCGCGAAGGCAGTGCGCGGGAGACCCAATCGCAGCGTAATGCACGCGGACGGCGTGCGGCTGATGCGGACGGTTGACGCAGTCAAACTTGCCGCCATGTCGGGGCAAGTGCAACCAAACGATGTCTAGTGCGCGCCTTAAATAGTTTCGATGACGGCGATTGTAAAATTTTCCGGTAAGAACCCCATGAGTTTTTAGTTCCTCTATTTGCCAACCCTAGCCCGTGAATAGCTCCTTCACTCTATTCTTCGGCCAGTCGGGCTACGTTCTAGAACGCTGCCATACGCCCAAAAAAGGGTCCTTTTTGTGTGGATTTTGTTCCACTAACAACGACACCACCTTTAATTACTTCCCTATGATTCTCTTTTCGGGATGCCAAGGTGATGTCTTCGGCCGGGTTTCCATCGACGATCAGGAAGTCCGCCGTCATACCCTCTTTAACTCGGCCCTGTTCTTCCAATCCAACAAGGTCGGCACTGTTGGAGGTTGCAAATTTAAGAGCATCAACGGGCTTGATGCCAAGGCCGACCATGAATTCCAGTTCCATGGCGTTTGAACCGTGCTTATTGAATGGTGTGCCAGCGTCTGTACCCATCGCGATGTTACCGCCCGCCTTGTAATACATCTGGATCGAGCGTCGATGATGCTCAGACACCCGCTCCGTCTTCTCAATCACATAATCGGGAATGCCATTGCCCTTATTGTCCAAAATGTTACGCAGGGCCGACACCGTGGGCACCAAATAGGTAGACTGGGCAAGCATCTCTTCGACACAGGTTTCATCCATGAAGATACCATGTTCGATGGACGTTATGCCGCCCCGCACGGCATTCAGGATGCCGTCTCGGCCTTGGGCATGGGAAGCGGACCGCTTATTGAATCGGCGGCCTTCGGCGATACCGGCGGCCATTTCTTCGGCCGTGTAATGGGCATCCTCGGGGTTCACGCCTGGGGTCATGACGCCACCTGTGGCCATGATTTTTATTAGGTCGCTGCCTGCATGGATCTGTTCACGAACTGCCTGTACCACTTCGTCGATTCCATCAGCGATGCGTCCAGTGCGATTGCCATGACCGCCCGTCATGCAAATCAATCTTCCAGAGGCGCGAATGGTTGGACCCATCTGCTGGCCGTCATTCACCGCGTCGCGCACGGCGAATTCTAGATAATCCTTGCCGCCGCAATCCCGGATCGCTGTGATGCCACCCGCAAGAGTAGCCTGTGCGCGTTCCAAAGCTTTCATGGTGACCTGCCCCGGCAGCAGTTTTTCGGCTGCAGTGCCAGGGTCGCCTTCCGCTCCCAGGCATAGATGTACATGGCAGTCAAAAAGGCCTGGCATCAGGGTACCACCGGAGGTGTCGATAGTCTCACCAGAAAACCCCTCGAATTCGGTAGACGGAGCCATTTTGGTAACCTTGCCGTTCTCGACCAAGACAGACTGCCCATCCAGCATGTCGCCCTCACCATTAAATACCAAGCCGCCAGAATAAAGTTTGGTCATCTCATTTAGCCTCGATCTATGGTCAATAATAGCCAGGAGCTTCACGGCCAAGGCCGTCATATAGATTTCCCACCCGGAGGAACCAAACAAATACAGGATCATCATCTGCCAATAAACGAAAATCGCTGATAGTGCGGGCCCATTGCAAAGCGCCGTATACAATATAATCAGCGTAGTTTGGTTGCTCACCACCCAGGAACGACTGACTTCGGACCGTCAAACGAAGCGGATAAAGGCTAGTGCGAAAATTTTCCAAGTGCTCTTCTCGGTCGGCCTGAACGTTTTCTAGGGGCATGCCAAAGATCTTTTCCCGGCTGGCGCGGAGATAGTCGCGATCATGGTCGCAAACATGATGGTAGATGTCCAAGATTACCGACCGGGCGATTCCGGGATGCACTACGGCATTGGTCCAACTGTGTACGAATTTGCACAATGCTTCACCTGCCATCCCACCAAAAAGAGAAGGTCGGTCAGGATATTTGTCCTCCAGATGTTTTGCAATTTTGGTTGAATCGCAAATTACCTGACCGTCGTTTTCAATGATCGGTACGGTTTTGAATCCGCCACCGGCCACATCCTTGATTTCTGTGAATGCAGTGCCACGATGCTCAAAGTCTAAGCCCTTGTGGGCCAGAGCCATCCGGATGCGCCAGCAATAAGGGCTAAAATTGCGTCCATCCTGGCCCTTCAAGTCGTAGAAGACGATACCCATCAGGCTATCTCGCTTCCGGGGGCGTCCAAAGGGTACTAATCTGGCGCATCACACGGCGTTCAGATGGATCCCAGGCATCTCGGCGATGTAATGTGCCCAGGGTATCAAACATCACCATATCCCCCACTTGCCAATCGTGGGCGTAGACATAGTCCGAATGGGTGGAATGTGCCGACAGTTCCTTAAGCAACTCATCGCTCTCATACTTAGGCATGCCGACAACACGCTGCGTGATGCCGCGGCTGATGTAGAGAATTTCGCGCCCGGTATCCGGATGGTGCAAAATTACCGGATGTTCCGCCTCAGGGATGTCCGGCTGGTCCAGGCCTAAATTCTTATTGCGCGACCGCTTGGCCCGGAAGCCATTACGAAAATCCTCTCCTTCACTCGAGGCCTCCCGGCCACCGGCGGCATAGTTGCTGATACTGTGGTGAGCCCTCAAGGGCCGAAGCCGGTCCACCATAGCCGGTGTCAATCGGTCAAAGGCGTCATACTGACTACAAAAATATGTTTTAGGTGAGTCCCGTGAAGGAAGCTCCATCGCTTCCAAGAAGCTTTCTTTTCCGACGGTTGACACATAGGAATAGTCCGAATGCCATTCCAGGGCATCCGAGGCGCCCGTGCCTTCAGGTATGCCATCCTTATTAACTAGGTTGTTGACACGCAAGATTTCTGGATTTGGCGCGATGTCGCCAAACCATTCTGAACCCTTGACGAGATCTCCAAAATTTTTAGCGAATTTTACCAGCTGATCGTCGGTTGGTTGAATATGGCCCCGAAAAATTAGCACTGAATGTTCTTGAAGGCTTCGCCGTATGATGTCGCCATAGTCGGAACTCAGGGTCTGGCTCGGGTCCCAACCATGCACCAGAGCACCTAAGGGTTCATTTAGTGGCGTCACCTCCAAATCCATCAATCTCCTCCGACAAAAATTTAGTTTCAAATCGGTGGTTGGCATCTCTTAAAGTCCATCTTAGACTAATTTCGGATGCGGCGTCATCCGCGTGTGGTTGGCCTGCCGGGACGGACCAATTGGAGAGTAGGAAACGCTTGATCTGGGTCAAATATTCCGGGTCCTGCTCAGCCCAATCCAGATCAAGGTCTCCAACGATCATCGTCATGCTCCCAACGTGCTTTGCTCCCTTGGCTAATAGTACGGTTCATTTGGGCGCGGCGAGGGCTACAATAAGGTCATTTGATGGCAAATCATCTTGCCCTGACCACCGTTCGGAGTTAAAGCGACCTAATGTCTGTCTTCTTAGCGTGGCGGTTGCTGACGTTTCTGATCACCGTATCTGGTGCGTCAGTGCTTATCTTTCTGTTGCTGGAGGTGCTACCCGGAGATCCCGCCCTAACCATGCTGGGCGTTGACGCACCAGATAGCGCAATCAAAGCCATCCGTTTAGAACTAGGATTGGATCGCCCCGCTCCGGTTCGTTACGTGGAATGGATCGTGGGGTTGCTGCAAGGTGAAATGGGGAATTCCTACGTCTACAAGGTGCCAGTCACTGACTTAATCGGCCAACGCTTGCAGGTCACCTTGCCACTGTCCATCGGCGCCATGCTCGTGGCCACTCTTGTAGCTCTGTCCTTAGGCATTTTCGCTGCGACAAACCATAACCGTGTTGGTGATTATGGCGTCATGGGTTTTTCCCAGCTCGGTTTAGCGATCCCAGATTTTTGGTTCGGTATTCTTTTGATTATTTTATTTGCAGTGATTTTTCAGTGGCTGCCTTCGGGCGGATTTGCCGGCTGGGACGAAGGCATTTGGCGAGGCGTTCAGTCATTGATACTTCCCATCCTTACTCTGTCTCTCGGTCTTACGGCGGTCATGACGCGGGTAACCCGGTCGTCGGTTCTGGAGGTGGTGCAAGAAGACTATGTGCGCACCGCTCGGGCCAAGGGGTTAAGCCAGCGGGCCGCACTATGGGGCCATGTGTTGCGAAACGCCCTAGTGCCTGTTCTCACCATTGGTGGTCTGCTTGTAGCAACAGTGGTTACCGGTACCCTGGTGATTGAAAATGTGTTCGCGTTGCCAGGCCTTGGAAAATTGGTCTTCGATGCCATATCCAACCGGGATTTGATGGTAGTGAAGAATTTGGTGCTGCTGTTTGCGGCAATTGTGGTCTTCGTCAACTTCGTGGTCGATATTTTATACGCACTTGTCGACCCGCGCATTCGTATTCATACCTGAGGTCCGCCGTGGCAAATGTTGATGTAGCAGGGATGCAACCTGTGGCCAGATCGCCCAGCATGGATTTTGTTTATCGGGCGTCGCGTCATCGCTCCTTCATGATCGGTCTATTTTTGACTGGGACCATGATATTCTTGGCGCTTCTGTCATTAATCTGGACCCCCCACTCACCGACCGAAATAGTGATTTTGCAGCGCTTGAAGCCTCCCAGTCTGATCCACTGGTTTGGAACGGATCAGTTCGGTCGGGATATTCTGTCCATGATAATGGCGGGCGCGCAAACGTCCATTGTGGTCGGTTTAATTGCTGTCAGCCTAGGAGCCATCAGCGGTGTCAGCCTTGGACTATGGGCCGCTGCGCGCCGTGGGTGGACAGAAGACCTCATCATGCGATTGAGCGATTTGAATATGGCGTTTCCTGTTATCCTGATCGCCATTCTGTTGACGGCAGGCTGGGGTCCCGGAATTACCAACGCAATTCTCGCTTTGGGGATATACAACATCTCCATATTCGCCCGGCAGGTACGCGGTGCGGCGATTTCCATGTGGGAGAGGGAATTCGTCTTGGCGGCGCGCGCTGCCGGCAGAGGTGATTTCTCTATTACTTTCGCCCATGTTTTGCCCAATATCGTTTCGGTGATAGTGGTCCAGGCTACTATCTCTTTTGCCATTGCTATTTTGGCGGAAGCCGCACTGAGCTATCTGGGCGTTGGCTCGCAGCCGCCAGATCCCAGCTGGGGCCGCATGTTGAGCGAAAGCCAAAGTTATATTTTCCTAAAGCCTGTCATCGCCTTGTGGCCGGGTTTGGCGATTGTCCTATCCGTATTGGGTTTGAACCTGATCGGCGATGGATTGCGCGATTTGGTGGACCCCCGCCTGGCGCGGCAAAGGTAGGCGTAATGGCCTTGTTGGTGGTGGAGGATCTGAGGGTCGAATTGCCAACCAACCGAGGCATGGCGCCCGCTGTGCGCGGCGTGTCATTTTCACTGCAGCCAGGTGGCGCATTGGGCATCGTGGGTGAGTCCGGCTGCGGCAAATCCATGACGGCGCTCGCTTTGATGGGTCTGTTGCCATACGGGGCTCGGGCCTGCGGGCGTGTCAACCTTGACGGGACCGATTTGCTGAGCCTAGACGAAGACGCTTGGTGCGCCATACGGGGTAATCGTATGGCGATGATATTTCAGGAACCCATGACATCCTTAAACCCGGTACATCGAATTGGCAGGCAAATTGCCGAACCTCTGCGATTGCATCGTGGACTTCGCGGCGCTGGAGCAAGGGCCGAGGTCTTGCGCTTGCTGGATCGGGTAGGTTTGCCGGATCCAACCAGGCGGATTAACGCCTATCCACACAATTTGTCGGGCGGTCAGCGGCAAAGGGTAATGATCGCTATAGCGTTGAGTTGCGCGCCCGATATTCTGTTAGCGGACGAGCCCACGACGGCACTTGACGTGACGATCCAGCGTCAGATGCTGGATCTGATAAATGAGCTGGTGGAGGATACCGGTATGGGCTTGGTCCTGATTAGCCATGACCTTGGTGTGATTGGCGAGACCGTAGACGAGGTCGCTGTCATGTACGGCGGCGCCTTGGTGGAGCAAGGCTCCACGGAAAGTCTATTTGCAGGTCTTCGCCATCCTTACAGTCAGGGTCTGTTTGCCGCGGTCCCCCAGTTAGGTGAAGCTCGCGGTGGTCGCCTAAACACCATTCCG
>CAZDQC010000150.1:0-7735 GCA_964507245.1 uncultured Rhodospirillaceae bacterium | reverse complement strand
GTGCGTGCGATCTTGCGTTATCTGGGTTCCTGCGACGGCAATATGGAACAGGGCAGCATGCGGGCCGACGTCAACGTCTCTGTTCGCCGGCCGGGTGAGAGTTTGGGCACGCGAGCCGAGATCAAGAATGTGAATTCCCTCCGATTCATGGAGCAGGCTATTTCCCACGAAACTATTCGGCAGATTGGCATTCTCGAAGAAGGTGGTTCCGTGGAGCAAGAAACTCGCCAATTCGATGCCGCCACGGGCACGACACGGACCATGCGCAACAAGGAAGAAGCTAACGACTATCGATATTTCCCAGATCCGGATTTATTACCTTTGGAATTCACACACGAATTTGTGGAACGTATCCGTGCCAATCTGCCGGAATTACCCGATGCCAAAAAGCAGCGTTACATGGGCGAATTGGGTTTGTCTGAACGCGACGCGAAGGTCTTGGTCAGCGATCGCGATATTGCCGACTATTTTGAGGTGGTGGTCGAGGGGCGTGAACCAAAAATCACGGCCAACTGGGTGCAGGGTGATCTATTTGCTCAATTAGGGCGAGCCGAGTTAGAAATTTCTGACAGTCCGATCAGCGCCCCACAACTCGGAGGTCTAATTGACCTAATCACTGACGGCACAATTTCAGGTAAAATTGCTAAGGATGTCTTGGTGATAATGTTCAATAGTGGCCGGGACGCGGCTGCCATTGTTGAAGAAAAGGGTCTGAAACAAGTCACTGATATTGGCACTATTGAGGGCGAAATAGACAAGGTCCTCGCAGCTAATCCTGATAGAGTGACAGAGTACCATGACGGCAAGGAGAAAATTCTAGGCTGGCTCGTAGGGCAGGTCATGCAGGCCACTAGGGGTAAGGCTAATCCTCAAATTGTGAATCAATTACTTCTCGAAAAACTCAAGACCTGACGATTACGGTCTTCAAGGGGTAGCCACCGACGGTATCTTTAGTAATTTGGGCTAAATCTTCATCTCCATCCAGTATAGAAATGGTGGCCAGCGTACCATAACTGGGGTGGGCATCCACTGATACCGAGATATGGCCCCGACCCGCGGCTATAGCTGATAATTCTCGCTGCAAAAGGATGCGGGCAGCTTCCATTCGAAGAGAGGGCTTGAATATCTTGCCCACCTGCGTCAGGGGCATTTCATTAAGTGAGTACACTGCGACCGGGTTGGCTGCCCGTTCCTGAATACGGTCCCGAACGAATGTCTTTATGGCCTCTTCATCAAAAGTCTTGTCTGGTTGCATCTGTACGAAAGAAACCGGCACTTCGCCCACTCGCCGGTCTGGCTGGCCTACAGCGGCGGCAAGTTCCACGCCGGGCGCCTGATATAGAATTTCCTCGATTAGCACCGGGTCAATATTGTGGCCGCCGCGAATGATCAGATCCTTAGCTCGACCCGTATGCCAGATATAACCATCCGCATCCATTCGGGCTAGATCGCCGGTATTTAGCCAATCGTTTTCAACCCAGGCGTCTTTGTTATGAGCATCGTCCACGTAGCCTGTAATAACTTGGGGGCCCTTAATCAAAATAACGCCAATTTCGTCGGTGTGGCATTCTCGCACTAATTGCCCATTTTCGTCTATTTGTGCGATCTTGATTTGCATATATGGCAACCGGATACCAACCGAACCCACACGGTTTTCGCCATGCAAAGGATTCATGGTGGCAAAGCCGTGGGTCTCAGTCATACCCCAACCTTCAATCAGGGGAAAACCGAATTTCTCTGCCACGCCATTAGCGACTTCCAAAGGGAGTGTTGACGCGCCAACGATACCGTTGCGCACTGAGTGCAAGTCCAAATGATCGCTAGGCAGGGTCAAAAGAGCGGCCCAACTCGCGGGAACCCCACCAAGGGTTGTAGCGTTGAAGCGTTCTGCGTTGGCCAAAAAATCCCGAACCGCCACGGGATCACGCAGTCCATTGGGGTGCAATGTAATAATGGTGCCGCCCCGACTCAGAGCGTAAAGAGATGACACAATGGCACCGCCCACATGGAACATTGGTATGCCGAGCAGGCCGATGGACGGATCTTGCGGACCCAACAGGAAATCCAGGCCGGCACATTGCAATAATTGGGCCTGATGATGATGACGGGCTAGTTTCGGAGCGCCTGTCGTGCCACCGGTATGCAAATAAGCGCAGGTGTCATGGCCCTGAGGTTCGCGGCCACTGACCAGGTGGTTGTCCGGTTGCATGGAGATAGCCGTTTCAAAGTGGATGACGCCTGGATCCAAATTCTTACCATCACCACCCAACTGGATCGTTATTAAATCAGGAATTTGTTCTCGGATAGCCTGAACCCGCGGCCAGGACGTACTTTCGATTGATGGATGGCAGCCAATCACTACTTTAGCTTTACCGGATCGCATAATGGCGACCAAATGATCAGTCTCCAAGAAAGAATTGACTGGATTGGCGATACCGTTAGCGGCGGCGGCCCAAAGACAAATACTAGTTTCTGGAATTATTGGTAGCAGCAAAGTTACGGCATCATCCTTACCGACGTTCAATTCATGCAGTAAGTTCGCAGTCTGGTGAATTTTGGCGATCAAGTCCCGATACCGGAGTATTTGCGGCTTCTCCTCAGCTGAACCTGTAAGCAGCTTCTTGAACGCCACCCTGTCCGGATATGTCGTCGCAGCGTCTTTGATCGCATGATAAGTGCTTTGCGGCAAATTTAAATGAGAAAGCGGATCAGCCTCGATTGTTTCAACATCGGCTAGGGTGCGAACCAATATATCGCCGGGCATGAATAGTTACCTCTGCATATGTATAGGCGGTAATTTCTCTCACACGATAACTTGGGTTTTATCCTGCATCATGATTAAGTTAAAGCGGGCGCCGCTAATTTCTAAAGTACGTTGGGTCATATCGCGAGGTAACAATCCTTAGAATATTTCCCGGAACACCATATTCATTCCGGACTTAACCTGAGGTTATGACCTCACGACGTTTTCATCCCACAAAATCGATATAGATTCAGCAAAACCTTCATGGCAATTTAAATCACTATGCCATATAATGCCTTATTATTGAGCGAAATCTTGATTTTTCAATTATTGCCTAATTCATGAGCAAATTTTTGGATCGGACCCTACACGATAAACCGGTAATACTGGCTCCCATGTCAGGGATAACTGATCAACCCTTTCGCCGTTTGGTAGTGGCCTTTGGTGTAGATTTAGTAATTAGCGAAATGATCTCCTCCGCTGGCTTTGTAGATGGTAGCCAAATTTCTCACGAACGAGCCCGATGGGCGGCGGATGAAGGAATTCGCGTCGTGCAATTGGCCGGCTGCCAGATCGGACCTATTGCTCAGGCCGCTCGATTAAGCCAGGATCAGGGCGCAGGCGTGATCGATATCAACATGGGCTGCCCTGTCAAAAAGGTGGTTGGCGGTTTGGCGGGTTCAGCCCTCATGCGGGACGAAAATCACGCCCTGCGATTGATTGAGGCTACCGTCAGCGCGGTCGATATACCCGTAACCCTAAAAATTCGCACTGGCTGGGACGATAATCACCGAAATGCCCCCAGCTTAGCCGCCAAGGCCGAGGAAGCCGGTATCGCCATGATCGCCGTGCATGGCCGTACCCGTTGCCAATTTTATAGGGGACGCGCCGATTGGGATTTCATTGCAAAGGTAAAAGAAGCAGTTGCAATACCTATTATTGCAAATGGCGACGTGAACACCCCAGAAGACGCGGCTGAAATTCTAGCTCGGTCAAAAGCCGATGGTGTAATGATTGGCCGCGGGGCCTTTGGCCGACCGTGGTTTCCCGCTCAGGTGCGTCATTTCTTGACTAAAGGAGAACATTTAGCGGCACCGGATTTAGCGCAACAAAAAAATATCGTCATTCGCCATTACGAGGCCATTTTGCGACACTACGGCGAGGGGCGAGGGTTGCGCATCGCCCGGAAGCATATAAACCGCTACTTGGAACGCCTAGATATTGCCAAAAGTGACCGGCAAGCCGTCTTGCGTCAAGGTGACTATAAATCTGTAATTCGGCATATCGGCGCTATATTTGACCATGCCTCGGAAACGAAGGCTACCTGATGGATGCCTCTAGCATCGATACTGGACGAGGATCGCACGAGATGGCCATCGGCATGAATACGATCCTAAATACGTTTCCTCATCCAATTCTGGTCCTGGATGTAGCGGATGGCATAAGTTATGCCAATCCCGGCGCCGAACAATTTTTTTCAATGGGTGCAGCTCAATTACGTCGCAGTCGGTTAGACCATCTTATGCCCTATGGTAGTCCCACCTTGGGTCTGGTACGGGAGGCGCGGAAAAAGACTGCGGTAATTTCGGAATACGGCATCGATCTAGGGTCCCCACATCTGGGCGCTCGCGTTGTTGATGCAACAGCCTCGCCCATCGTGGAGGCACCGGAGAACATTTTACTAATATTGCGAAATAACAACGTCGCCGCGAAAATGGATCGACAGCTGACTCACCGTGGAGCGTCACGTTCAGTGGCGGGTATGGCGGCTATGTTAGCTCACGAGGTCAAAAACCCTTTGAGCGGTATTCGGGGTGCAGCGCAATTGCTTGAACAAAACGCAAATACCGAGGATCTGATTCTGACCCGTTTAATCTGCGATGAGGCCGATCGCATCGTTAGAATGGTTGAACGCATGGAAATGTTCTCAGACAAACCTACGGAACGACAACCAGTAAATATTCACCGGGTCCTCGAGCGTGTCCGCCAAGTGGCACAAAGGGGATTTGCTAAACATATCCGTTTCACTGAAAACTATGATCCTTCACTTCCATCTGTACGCGGCAATTTTGACCAACTTGTGCAAGTTTTGTTGAATCTAGTTAAGAATTCTGCTGAAGCGGCTCCCAACAAGAACGCCAAAATTAATTTAAGTACGGCCTTTCGACATGGCATGCACTTGACTGTGTCCGGTAGTAAAAGCCGGCTGAAACTACCCATCGAAATCATTGTACGGGATAATGGTGCGGGCGTGGCTGATGATATTAAACCTTATTTGTTCGACGCCTTCGTAACAAACAAGACCCAAGGAACCGGCCTGGGACTGGCTCTGGTGGCAAAATTGGTCGATGACCATGGGGGCATAGTGGAATGCGCCGATGTTACTAAAGGGGCAAAATTCCGAATTATGCTACCCATAGATAATAATTGAGAAATTAGACTAGGGCGATGAGTAGAGGGACTATCTTAATTGCTGACGATGATGGCGCTATCCGTACAGTGCTGGATCAGGCTTTAGGTAGGGCAGGATATGAGGTTAGGGCAACGGCAAACGCGGCTACTCTTTGGCGATGGATCGGAGATGGTCAAGGCGACCTAGTAATTACCGACGTGGTAATGCCGGACGAAAATGGCCTGGAATTACTGCCCCGGATAAAGAAGTTGCGTCCTGAAATGCCGATAATCGTCATGAGCGCCCAGTCGACCATCATGACAGCGATCAAAGCGGCGGAGCGCGGTGCTTACGAATACTTACCCAAACCTTTTGATTTGAAGGAATTAATCAATGTGGTTCAGCGGGCTCTAACCGATAGCCAACACATTGTTGCCGGCGGCGCATACATGGACGAGGGTGAGGAAAGCCTACCGGTAATTGGTAGCTCACCGGCAATGCAGGAAATTTATCGTACTCTGGCGCGATTGATGCAGAGGGACCTTACGGTAATGATTTCTGGTGAATCGGGAACTGGCAAAGAACTAGTGGCTCGAGCCCTGCACGACTATGGTAAACGGCGAAACGGGCCTTTCGTGGCCATCAATATGGCGGCAATTCCGCGTGATCTGATTGAGAGTGAATTGTTTGGCCACGAGAAGGGTGCCTTTACTGGAGCGATAAACCGTAAACCAGGCCATTTCGAACTGGCTGAAGGTGGCACCCTGTTTCTGGACGAAATTGGTGACATGTCGGGAGACGCGCAATCCAGGTTGCTCCGAGTTCTGCAACAAGGGGAATACACCACAGTTGGAGGACGTACGCCTATCAAAACAGATGTGCGTATCATAGCAGCGACCAATCAGGATCTGCGTCAACAGATTGGTCAGGGCCTATTTCGCGAGGATTTATTCTACCGATTGAATGTCGTGCCGATGCGTCTGCCGCCTCTACGCGAACGGACTGAAGACGTGCCCGACTTAGTTCGTCATTTCCTGGGCCAGGCGGAAGCTTCCGGGCTTCCAGCCAAACGGCTAAGCCGAGAAGCATTGGTAACCTTGCGTGATTATGACTGGCCGGGCAATGTGAGGGAATTGGAGAATTTGATCCAACGATTGGTCGTTCTTTATCCAGAAGAGGTTATTGAAAAAACGATAGTTGAGATGGAGATATGGCCTACGGCTATTGTCGGGGAAGGGTCAGGGGTTTTGAGCAACGGTTCTGTAAGTGGCGACAATATCAGTGCTTCGATGGAACTACATTTAGCGCGGTATTTTCAAGCTCATGGTAATAACCTACCGCCTGACGGTCTGTATGATCGGGTCCTACGCGAGGTCGAACGGCCCTTAATTCAACTCTGTCTTGCGGCCACCCGTGGTAATCAAATTAAGGCAGCGCAACTATTAGGCTTGAATCGAAATACGCTAAGAAAAAAAATAAGAGAATTAGATATTCAGGTGGTGCGCGGCTTGAACTGATGCATAATTGTCACAGATTCTTCGAGCAGCAGTATAAATATTATAATAGCATTTTGAATAATGGGTGAAACTACGAACCACGGCCGTCTTGAAACGGCTTTCAATAAACACTTCGTGCCCTGGGCACGGGAGTTTGGCTTGACCGGTAAACTGGCGCTCACTCTTGCACTTGCGACGGTTGCGTCTGGCATGGCCACCTATATGGCCTGGACCGGTTCGGCACCGCATATTCCAAATCCCAGGGTCGTCCTAATTTTGTTGATCGTAGATTTGGTGTTGGTGCTGTCTCTTGGTGTCTTGATTGCACGGCATCTAGTTCGTCTTTGGATGGCGCGAAGGGAAGGATCAGCAGGTTCACGTCTGCACAGCCGGTTCGTTGCCATGTTTTCAATGGTCGCTGTTACTCCGGCTATCATCGTCGCACTGTTTTCGGCCATATTTTTTCATCTGGGCGTGCAATCGTGGTTCAGTGAGCGTGTCCGTACAGCTGTTGGCGGCTCCCTTGCCGTCGCGGAAGCCTATGTAGCAGAACATCGCCACACTATTCGGGCCGATATCCTAGCCATGGCAAACGATATCGACCGCATAGCGCCTCGTCTGCGAGGCAAGCAGCAGCAATTCTCTAAATTCTTGGCCATCCAGGCCTCACGCCGCGCTTTGAGCGAAGCGACGGTTTTTACAAGCAATGGCGTGGTTTTGGGGCGGACGTTCCTAAGCGTCAGCGCGGCATTGAACGAATTGCCCTTGAACCGGATTGCAGCCGCTTCACGCAGTGACCCGGTCATATTTGAAAGTGATCGGGAAGATCAGGTGAGAGCCTTGGTCCGCCTTGACGGCTTTCTTGATGCGTATTTGTTCGTCGCTCGATTCGTAGATCCTGTGGTCCTTAACCACGTAGAAACGACTCGCGCGGTTGTGCGTGAATATGACGCATTGGAAGGGGCCCGCACCGACATCCAATTAACCTCGGCATTGATTTTTATCGTCGTCGCCTTGATGTTGCTGATGGCGGCTATCTGGCTTGGCTTGACGTTTGCCACTCGATTAGTTGCTCCAGTGCGAAGCTTGATGGTAGCTGCGGAA
>CAZDQC010000149.1:0-7770 GCA_964507245.1 uncultured Rhodospirillaceae bacterium | reverse complement strand
ATTCCCACTCAATTGTTCCGGGTGGTTTCGAAGTAATATCGTAAGTCACTCTATTAATACCCGGAACCTCATTAATGATGCGGTTCGCTGTACGCCTGAGAAAATTATGGTCGAACGGATAGTAGTCAGCAGTCATGCCGTCCGTAGAGGTCACGGCGCGGAGGGCGCAGGCAAATTCATAGGTCCGATCGTCGCCCATGACGCCAACTGTACGGACTGGCAGCAGGACCGCTAACGCTTGCCAGATTTTGTCGTAAAGACCGGCATTTTGGATTTCTTCTATGTATATGGCGTCTGCTTCGCGCAAAATTCCTAGCTTTTCCTTTGTCACGCCACCTGGCAATCTAATTGCCAAGCCCGGTCCTGGAAAAGGGTGACGTCCAACTATTTCCTCCGGTAGATCAAGTTCTTGGCCAAGAGCGCGTACTTCATCCTTAAAAAGTTCACGTAGCGGCTCAACCAGGGTCATTTTCATCCGCTCTGGCAATCCGCCTACATTGTGGTGCGATTTAATCGTGACACTGGGTCCCCCAGTGGCGGATACAGATTCTATTACGTCGGGATAAAGTGTGCCCTGTGCCAAAAAATTGGCACCTCCGATCTTCTCGGCTTCTTCCTCGAATATCTCGATAAACAAACGGCCAATGATCTTGCGTTTTTCTTCAGGATCTTTCCTACCTTCCAATTCGCTGATAAATAGATCACTCGCATCTCTATGCACTAATTCGATATTAAAACGATCTCGAAAGGTTTTAACGACTTGCTCTGCCTCACCTTTTCGCAGCAAACCATGATCGACAAAAATACAAGTAAGTTGGTCACCAATCGCTTCGTGAATTAGTTTCGCGGCCACAGACGAATCCACGCCCCCCGAAAGTCCGCATATAACTTTGCCATCGCCTACATCGTTGCGGATTTTATCAATTGAGTTATTTCGAAAATTAGCCATCGTCCAATCGCCTGTGCAACCCGCGATCTTAAGGACAAAATTGGCAAGAATTTTCGCTCCATCTGGCGTGTGAATAACTTCTGGATGGAATTGGACGCCATAATGCTTTCGATTTTCGTTTGCGATGGCGGCGAAGGGTGAACTTTCAGATACAGCAATCGTCTCGAAACCTTCAGGCATCGAAATAATTTTATCGCCGTGGCTCATCCAGACTTGGTAGCGGTTACCCTGGGTCCAGATGCCTTCAAACAACAAACTCTCCTTCACTACTTCGACGAAAGCATGCCCAAACTCCCGTTCATCAGATGACTCCACTTTCGCACCAAGCTGACGACACATTACCTGTTCCCCGTAGCAAATACCGAGAACCGGAAGATTCATATCAAACAGCCCATCAGGAGCGCGCGGCGTATCAGTAGCATGAGCGGAAGCCGGACCCCCCGATAAAATCACGGCTTCAGGGGAGTACTCCTGGATACTCTCTTCAGTAACTTTATTGTAGGGGTGTATCTCACAATAAACCCCATTTTCCCGTACGCGGCGTGCTATTAGCTGGGTTACCTGGCTGCCGAAATCGATAATGAGAATGCGGTCCATCATAATTACGGACAAGATACGTAGTGGCACATCAGCGTCAATGACAAAGGTGACGTCCGCTCTTTGGAAACAAACAAATTGAGGTTTACGCTATATTGTTTGGCGGATGCGTTTGCTCGTTGGAAACCCATGCATTCCATTGCTCGCGAAGGCATAGGCGTTCGAGCGAAGAGGGTCTCCGCTCACTACTAGTAATATATCCTCCGGTTTCTCAACAATTGGTACCAATCGATTAGGGTCGTCGCTCTCAGCAAAATGGGCCGCTGCCGTGCCATCATCTACCAGTTGGCGTAAAGTCGGGCGGCCAGGCAAAAAGTTGGTCCACAATCCAACGTACGTTTCGAATTTCGACGCAGGCATGCGAGCGTAATCAAATAGATTTTCTCGCAAATCTTTTTTGGACATGCCTCCACGCATTAACGTTTTTGCCACAAGAGGGCTTACTACTAATAGAGGTCTATAAGTACCCGGAGCGAAACCTACAGTGAAGACGAGTTCCCAACTAGTGTGCCGAACTAGCCCATCGGCGAGATATCGCGCTATCTCTTCCGGGCCGTTACCGAATATTGAACCAATGCCACCCCCGCTCGTAAATCGACCTAAGGTGACTACATTTTCTCCTGACTCAAATCCTTGATCGGCACTGAACGGAAGCCAACCGATTTTTTGTGCTTCACTTTCATTCTCCGCTAGCACAACCCGCCATGTATGCCCGAATGTAACCTTGTCGGCCCCATCTGGTCGAATGCCTGCGACATTTCTTTGATAGAGACGAAGAAAGCGACCAACGCTTGTATTTGCCCTATAGCCATCGCGTAGTGCCGCTCCGGCACAGTTGAATTCCAAGTTTTTAATTATCGGTCCGTTGAGAATTATCAGCGCATCACCGCCGGTGGTATCGCCACTATGCTCTACGCCGTATTTAGGGTCGCAAAGAATTTCAGCAATTGCTACCAGTATAGGCATATATTCGGGGCGGCAATTCGCCATAATTCCATTAATGGCAACGTTCCTAACCGTCGCCGCCGAACCCGAAGGCTGCAATACGCCTATAATTCTATCCGAATCGTCGGGCGTATGCTGCAGAAATGAGGCAACCCGGTCGGGTGTTGGAGGAACGATTGGAAGACCATCGCTCCACCCTTGTTCTTCGAAGACCGCATTTACTTCGTTGAATGACCCCCTCACCGCGATGTCTTCTTCCTGATAGGAATTGGAATTTGGTTCGGCAGAAGGTTTTTCCACAAGGCGCCGTATTACTTCGGCTGTGGTTACCTCCTCAATATTGCGCTGCAATTCCTGAATCGATTGTCCATCGACATGGCCAACTATGCGCGCGATTGGTAAAGATTCGACACCAAGGCCTGGGGTAATTGCTGCGGCCTGCCCTGTGAAGCCATCACATACTAATGTAGCCGTTGGAATTCCGGCTTTCTCGACAACTGCGCTTGCCCGCATCACGGCGGGCGTGCAAGCTCCTCAGCATCCTATGCCAGAAATAACAGCGTCAATTTTTAACTTTTTTAGAAGTTTTGGCAAAGCAGCTAAGACTGCGTGCTCGTCCCCACCAAAAGTCGACCCAAAGTTTTCATAGCCAATAAATTCAACATTTTCATATTGTTCTGAAATGCTTTTTTCCAAAATTGGAAAGATTTCTTCGCCGCGAAACATGTAGTCCCACAGAATGCCAATCCGTTTTCCGGTTAGGTCAACTCGTGGCGCCGAGGAGATCGTATTTACGGCACTGGGACCCCCAGGCCAAAAGACCTCATATAACTCGGTATTAACCATTCTTTTCACCTTTAAAATTTTTTAGGAGAATCCTAAATACTAGAAATTTGGGGAAGATAATCCATCCACCTTGCGCGCAACTGGTTCAATTAATTTTTTTATTCTTTGTCTGTCCACCATTGTTCCTTTTATACAATATTTATTTTGTCAAAAACATCCGCTCCGATTCTAGTGCATGGAACTTATTTAAAGCCAACCCCGAACCACTAATATTTAGCGATATGGATTAGCGGCAAATCCTAGGTTGTCAAATCCGCCACTATCCAAGAATACCCTTATGAGGTTTTTCCCTGCCTAGGAATTTTCCTTGCGCACTAGCACGGCGACGAAAAAGCCATCTGTGCCATTTCTTGCGGGGGTAAGTTGCATATACGGCTCCGAGGTTGGGCAAGGACTACCGGAGACGTTTCCCCAAATTTCATTAACCGGTAAAAGTTCAAAGTCATTATGCTCGACTAGGAATGCCCTGATGCGATCTTCGTTCTCTTCCGACAGGATCGAACAGGTGGCGTAGATCAATAGTCCGCCTGGCACTACCAAGGGAGCGGCCTGATCCAGTATTTCGCTTTGAATGCGGATAAATTCGTCAAGTTTCTCGGCTGTCAGGCGCCATTTGCTTTCGGGGTTGCGCCGCCAGGCGCCCGATCCGCTACAGGGAACATCCAGCAATACACGATCTGCTTTGCCTGCCCGCTCGTTTAACAAAGATCTTACCGCTGGATCGCCAAGGGCATGAACCTGAATGTTACGCACGCCGGCCCGGCGCAAACGATCCCGCAAGGGCCGAAGTCGTCGTGGACTTATATCGAATGCAAGAATTTGCCCCTTGTTTTCCATTGCTGAAGCCAGGGCAAGACTTTTCCCGCCAGCGCCAGCACAATAGTCGATCACCTGATGGCCCGGCTTCGCGGTGCAAAGTAGCGCAACCAATTGCGAGCCTTCATCTTGAATTTCTATGGCACCTTCGCGATACAGGGAGTGAGTGGTCATCACACGCCGGTCTTCGAGGCGCAGAGCGGTCGGAATATAACGGCCCGAACTGACAGAGATTTCATCTGCCGCCAATGTAGCGGTTACCTCGGCTAGGTTTGATTTTAGGTGATTTACGCGTAGGTCGACTGGTGCTCGTTTCTGCAAGGCCGCCATCTCGAGTGTCAAATCTTTGCCGAAACGTCGTTGCAATGTCACATGAAGCCATTCAGGATAATTACCTAAGATCCAGGGTGGCGGTTCTCCGGCTGGTGACCGCATACGATCCAGGTCCAACCGTTCATGGGTTTGCAGGGGTGAGGGCGTAAATTTTCCGCCGTCAAACTGTTTCAAAATGGCGTCATTGTTTTTATGGGCTTGGGTAAGATGAGCTAAGGCCAGCATCCTGCTGTCGCCCCCACCCGCCTGCCAGGTCAGTTCGCCCTTCTTACGCAAAATTTCGTAAACCATGTCACTGATGGTGCGCCGGTCCTTTGATCCGGCATAACGCCGGACACGGAAATAGTTGCCGACAAGACGATCGGCGGGCGTCGTTGAATCAGCAATTTGATCAAGAAGTTCAATGACCGCTTGAATGCGCGCCCCGGGCGTCATTTTGGTGGTCTAGGTAGGGTTTAATGGATAGTTAGGTGCTTCACGGGTCAGGGACACCTCGTGCACATGGCTTTCCCGGAATCCCGCCTGCGTGACACGGACGAATTCGCAGTTTTCCCGCATCTCGGCGATGGAGCTGTTGCCGGTATAACCCATGGCTGCGCGCAAGCCACCAACCAACTGGTGGATGATGTTGCCTACTGGCCCTTTGTAAGGTACCCGCCCTTCCACGCCTTCCGGCACTAGTTTTATACTTTCCTGAATTTCTGCCTGGAAATAGCGGTCGGCGGAACCCCGCGCCATGGCACCCAACGAACCCATGCCGCGATAGGATTTGTAGCTGCGGCCCTGATACAGAAATACTTCACCCGGCGCTTCTTCCGTCCCTGCTAATAGAGATCCTATCATGGCGCAATCAGCACCGGCGGCAATGGCCTTGGCCAAATCACCGGAAAACTTGATGCCGCCGTCAGCAATCACCGGAATGTCCGCTGCCTGGCATGCTTCTACTGCTTCCATGATCGCGGTCAGTTGTGGCATACCCACGCCTGCGACAATACGCGTGGTACATATGGAGCCAGGCCCAATACCCACTTTTACCGCGTCTGCGCCTGCATCCACCAGGGCCTTGGCCCCATCTGCCGTGGCCACGTTACCGGCCGCCAGTTGGGTATAGTTGGAAAGTTTTTTGATCTCGGTGACACTGTCCAGCACCATCCCCGAATGACCGTGTGCCGTGTCGACAATAATTAGATCAGCCCCGGCGTCGATCAGCGCCTCGGTCCGTGCCAGGCCATCCTTGCCGATACCGGTGGCAGCGGCGACCAGCAAGCGACCCTGCTCGTCCTTAGCGGCGTTGGGATAGGTAGTTGCCTTTTCCATATCCTTGACGGTGATCAAGCCGACACATTTATAATTTTCGTCCACCACCAGGAGTTTTTCAATCCGATGCTGATGCAGCAGCCGCTTGGCCTCTGCGCTATCTACACCATCAGTCACGGTGACAAGGTTTTCATGGGTCATCAATTCTTTGACGGCCTGCGCTTTGTCGGTCGCAAAGCGCACGTCTCGATTTGTCAGAATACCTGCCAAACGGCCCGTGCCTGGCTCAACTACCGGGATACCCGAGATGCCATGATTCTCCATCAACTGCTGGGCGTCATTCAGGGTCTGGTCGGGGTAAATGGTGACCGGGTTGACCACCATACCGGCTTCAAATTTTTTCACCTGACGCACCTCTTGCGCCTGTTCTTCAGGCGACAGGTTCTTGTGGATCACCCCCATGCCACCGAGCTGGGCCATTGCGATGGACAAACGGTGTTCCGTCACCGTATCCATGGCCGAGGACATTAGCGGAATGCCTAAAGACAGATTTTTGGTAACCTGGCTTCTAGTAGAAACTTGGTTCGGCAGCACGACGGATGCCGCCGGCTTCAGAAGCACGTCATCGAATGTCAGGGCCTCTGTTATAGTCATATCTTATTCTGCCTCCCGATAACGCCGGAATTCTATTTCCGCCGATGAAAACAGGGCGCATGGAGCGCTCTATTTGGCATGGATTGTGCGTAGTATTTTTGTCGACTGCTTGGCGCAATCGTGCTTTGGCGGCAGCTGGGGACAGCCACCTGTCGCCGCATCTTAGGCGGCGCTCCCTTTAGCAATGCCTTCAGCCACAGCCTCGGCTTCCATATCGCCTTTTACGCCAACCCGATTTTCATCACTGTACATTTTTGGATAATTCATCTCGAAAGATGCCTTGATGTCTGCCAATGGCGTGTCAGCGTAGGTACCGTGTTCGGTAATGTATTCCATATGCTTGTTGCCGGCGGCATCATAGGGGTGGAACACGGAATTTCTCCGGCCGTCAAATTCCAACGGCAGGGTGCCAAATTTTTCACACAGAGAGAGGTTGAAGACCGGGGTTGCCTTGACCCATTTGCCTTCCAAAAAAACCTCCACATAGCCGTGATAAACGAACAGGTCAGTTCCCATTAGTTCGATCATGCGTTTGGACGCTAAATGATTCCGTACATCCGCGAAACCTAGTCGAGCCGGAACACTGATGACTCGGCAAGCGGCCGCCATTAGCGTACCTTTTGTGATGCAAAAACCGTTGCCTCGTTCCAGCACCGTAGAGCCCTTCATGCCGAACTCCGTCATTTCAACACCGTAGGGGTCGTAGCGGAATTCGTCCCGAACAGCGTAATAAATCTGCACGGCCTTTTCCAGGTCCGTGCAGTCATCGCCGGCCACTCGGTGGGAAAATTCAACTACTGCCGGATGGTCGCTGTCAATGAAAATCCCGGGTTGTAAATAGGGCTCGAAATCCTCGATGGATATCGCTTCACTCATGGTGCGGCTTCTTTTTTTGATTCGTGCCTTCATATAGACCAAATCCGTGCCTGCGCCTATCCCTCCCCTGAGTCTTGCTGTTGAAATTTTCCTCGATAGCCTGTGGCGACCACATACATTTCCGCCGATCCCGTCCGGGACGCCTGCGGCTTGGCATGGCGGACCTGGGTGAAGTCCCTTTTCAGACCCGTCAGTAGGTTTTGTTCACTTCCACCCTGCCAAACCTTTGCGACAAAACCGCCGCCAGGGCCCAATACGCCACGAGCGAGTTCCAAGGCTGCCTCGGCCAGGGCGATAATGCGGATATGATCGGTGGCCCGGTGACCCGTGGCCGAGGGTGCTATGTCACTAACCACAAGGTCAACTGGGCCCTTGAGTGACTTACGGATTGCCGTTTCGGTTTCTATGTCCATGACATCGCCCATCAGAATTTTGCAGCCCCCTATGGGCTCGATCTCCGCCACATCCACGGCTAGGATGGTGCCGCTGGGGCCAAG
>CAZDQC010000148.1:3417-7919 GCA_964507245.1 uncultured Rhodospirillaceae bacterium | reverse complement strand
GAAATACCACCCACCATCTGGGTACCGTAGGCGATAGCCTGTTCCGAATGAAATGTGCCTTGATTACCCGTAAATCCCTGGCAGATCACTTTGGTGCCCTTGTTGACGAGTACTGCCATTAGGCAGTCGCCTGTACGGCGACGACGATCTTAGATGCGGCATCGGCTAAATCATCGGCTGGGATGATCGTCAGGCCGGAATTAGCCAAGATCTGTTTGCCCTGCTCTACATTTGTGCCGGCTAGGCGAACTACCAGGGGTTTGGCGAGCTCAACTTCGCGCGCTGCGGCGACCACGCCCTCGGCTATGATATCGCAACGCATGATGCCGCCGAAAATATTGACTAGGATGCCTTCTACGTTCCCGTCGGAAAGGATGAGTTTGAAGGCTTGGGTCACACGTTCCTTGGTAGCGCCGCCTCCCACATCCAGAAAATTAGCCGGTTCTCCGCCATTTAGTTTGATGATATCCATGGTTGCCATGGCTAGGCCCGCGCCGTTGACCATGCAGCCGATACTGCCATCCAGGCGGATATAATTCAATTCGGCCTTGGCTGCTTCAAGTTCTACCGGTTCCTCTTCTGACGGGTCTCGCATCTCTTCGATATCAGGATGTCGGTATAGGGCATTGTCGTCGAAGTTCATCTTGGCATCCAGGGCAATGACCTCGCCTGCGCCGGTCACAACAAGAGGATTAATTTCCACTAATGAGGCATCCGTTTCTACAAAGGCTTCGTAAAGGGCGGTAATCAGCTTGACCGCTGAACCTACTTGTTTCCCTTCTAGACCCAGTCCAAAGGCTAGGCGCCGGGCGTGGTGTTCCTGTAGACCTGTGACGGGATCAATCACCAAAGTTATGATTTTTTCTGGTGTTACCTCTGCGACCGCTTCAATATCCATGCCTCCTTCGGTAGAGCCCATTATGGCAATGCGGGAGGTGCCGCGGTCAATCACAACGGAAAGATAAAGCTCTCGTGCGATATCGCACCCTTCTTCGATATACAGCCGCTTTACCTCTTTGCCGGACGGTCCCGTTTGGTGGGTGATCAGTTTCTTGCCCAACATTTCTGTGGACAGTTCTCGCACCTCGTCGATGGATTTTGCCAGTTTTACACCGCCTCCTTTGCCCCGGCCGCCGGCGTGGATTTGCGCCTTTACCACATAGATTGCACCTGGTAGGGATTTAGCAATCTTAACCGCCTCGTCTATGCTAAAGGCCGCGCCGCCCTTGGGTACGGCTACGCCGTATCCCTTAAGGAGGTCCTTGGCCTGATGTTCATGTATATTCATCGCAGCTCCATTTTTTGTGCAGAATTCTAATCAGGGCACAATCCTCCACCGCGTCGTCCTGACTATCGATTGTTACCGCCAACTATTTCTTGGCTCTTCCTTGTGCTGTAGCCCGCTTTTTCTTCACCAGAGAGGGGTCAATCTTCTTGCAGACAGAAACCAAGTCCTTGACCGCCTTGACTGAATTGTCGAAAGCCCTTTTTTCAGCCTTGTTCATGTCTATCTCGACGATGCGTTCTACACCCTTGGCACCGATCACCACAGGCACACCCACATACATGTCCTTGACGCCGTACTGGCCTGTCAGATGAGCTGCACAGGGCAGCACCCGTTTTTGATCTCCTAAGTAACTCTCCGCCATCTGAATGGCGGCGGAAGCCGGCGCATAAAAGGCTGATCCTGTTTTTAGAAGAGAGACGATTTCTGCCCCGCCGTCCCGTGTGCGCTGAATAATGCTATTAAGGCGTTCCTTTGTGGTCCAACCCATCTTCACCAAGTCGGGTAAGGGAATACCGGCGACGGTGGAATATCGTGCTAAGGGAACCATTGTGTCTCCGTGGCCGCCGAGGACGAAGGCGGTTACGTCTTGAACCGAAACATTAAACTCTTCCGCCAGAAAATAGCGGAACCGCGCGCTGTCCAAAATGCCAGCCATGCCGACCACTTTATTCGCGGGCAAGCCGCATTTTTCCCGTAACACCCATACCATTGCGTCGAGCGGATTGGTTATGCAAATGACAAAGGCGTTGGGTGCGTACTTTTTGATGCCCTCGCCCACCTGCTGCATAACCTTAATGTTGATACCCAAAAGGTCGTCTCGGCTCATGCCTGGCTTGCGCGCAATGCCAGCGGTGACAATGATGACATCGGCCCCCCTGATCGCAGTGTATTTACTGCTGCCGGAAAGGCGGGCGTTGAAGCCTTCAATCGGCGAGGATTCAGCAAGATCTAGGGTCTTTCCCTGGGGCAGACCGTCGACAATGTCGAACATCACCACGTCGCCCATTTCCTTTAAGCCCGCTATATGAGCCAGGGTGCCCCCGATGTTGCCGCCCCCAATTAATGCGATCCTACTCCTTGCCATTCTTGTTTTCCTTTCCGGATGGTGTCCTATTTCAAGACTGAACCCTACGGACTCTTGTACCCCTGGTGGCCCAAGTGCGCAACGGCGGCGGGCTAGAACAAAGGGACTGGAATTATCTAATGCCGGCACGGACATTTGCCTGCGACCCTGGTCTGTGTGGGCAATAAATTGGCACAACACATGGCAGATGTCAGTTGAATCATAAACTGACTTATAGATTAATTTCCCCGCGTTGATCCATTGCGTCAGGTCTTGACGACGTGGCAAAACATGGTTTGTCCAGTTATCTTAGAAGCAGTAGAGGTGGCGAAGCTGAAGGAGTTTATTAATGTCCAGCCGTGATGCGTTGGTCGCCGAAGTTTTGGCTATGCTGCATGCCTATCAGGAGGCCTTGGAGCAGGGAACGCGAGAGGATATACAAAAACATGTTCACCTGCCGGTGGTGTATGTCACGGAGGACAAAGTGCAGATGCGAGATCGCTATCCGTTCGATCCGCAAAAGCTGCGTGTTGTGATGGATTTTCATCATAGTGATTCAGAATATGCCGTAATGCATATTGATGAAACTAAAGCCCATATTGCGATTACTGCGACTCGCAGACGGGAGGACGATAGCCCCATCGAGCACGTTGAGGCCTTCTATATTCTACAAAAACGAGACGCTCAGTGGAAGATTGCCGCCTTTTCTGGCATCCGGACGGCGGCATAGGAGAAACGAACATGAGTGTGACGCAAAATGAATTGGATGAATTTCAGGCAGCGGTGGAGGCTTGGTTCGAGGAGAACAATCCTGGTGATCCCGGGTTCTTGTTGCCGCAAAGCTTTATGGAAGTTGGCACTGATCAGCAGTTCGAGTTTCTCCGCGATTGGCAACGAAAGGTCTACGAGGCCGGTTATTTGGGTTTGGCCTGGCCAAAGGAATTTGGCGGCGGCGGTGTTGATCAGGTATTTCAGGATATAGCCACGGCAGCCATGATGCACCAAAACGTGCCCTTCATGACCAACACCATCGGCTTGAACTGGGCTGGTCCGTTGATCCTGGATATGGGCAGCGAAAGTCAGAAGCAGGCGTATATCAAACGTATCCTTAGTGCTGAAGATATTTGGTGTCAGGGTTTCTCTGAACCCGACCATGGTTCCGACTTGGGAAATGCTCAATTACGTGCCTTACGTGAAGGCGACGAATTTATTTTAAATGGCTCCAAGATTTGGACGTCTCTTGGCACCTATGCTGATTACATCATCCTTTTGGCTCGAACGGATAATCGGACTAACACAAAATACGAAGGACTCAGCTATTTCCTCGCACCTATGAAGATCGAGGGGATCAATCCCCAACCGATCAAGAAATTGACGGGTGAGCATGGATTTACACAAACGTTCTTCAACGATGCGCGCATTTCAGAAAGCTGCCTAATCGGCGAGGAAGGTGGTGGGTGGCAAGTGGCCATGAAGACCTTAACCTATGAGCGAGCGGTAACCGGAGGTCAGGCTGGCGGCGTCGCCTCGATGACGGTGAGTGCATCAGAAGTCGTGGAATTGGCCCGGAACACTATGCGCGATGGTTGTTTTGCCATTGAAGACCCTTTAGTGCGAGATCAGTTGGTCTCCTTTCTGATGGAGGAGAAGGGCATGGACCTGAATAACAAACGGGCCGAGATACCGGCTTTGATTTCAGAATGGCCCGCCTCCATTGCAATGTCTCGGAAGCTGACAGGCACGGAGTGGCGCCGGCGTCTAAATCAATTTGCCGTCACCTTGCAAGGAGCCAATGCCTCTCTTTACATGGGTGATACGAAAGCTGTCGATCAGGGCCGCTGGCAGCGCGGCTATTTCCAGGCATTTTCGGGGACCATTGGCGGCGGCACTAGCCAGATTCAGAAGAATATCGTGGGTGAGCGGGTACTCGGTTTGCCCAAGCAGGATTAATGGGCGTTATGAGTGAACAAGCGGACATCGTATTTACTGACGAACAGCAGCAGTTGTTGCAAATTGCCGAGACTTTTTCAGCCGATAAGTCACATATCGAAACAGTTCGTAGGCGGCTGGAGGCGGAGCAGGTCTTGGAGCCAGAGCTATGGCAAGAGATAGCCGATCTTGGGTGGTTGGGTATCGCAATTCCAGAAGAAT
>CAZDQC010000148.1:0-3317 GCA_964507245.1 uncultured Rhodospirillaceae bacterium | reverse complement strand
CTGCGGAGAGAGATTGTGATCGACGAGAGTCGCCGCAGTTATTCCTTGGATCTGCATGGTGTATCTGTGCCAGCAGAAAATTATTTACCCGCGGAATTTCTGCCTCATTTGCACTTGGCGGTATGTCTGCTGTATGCGGCGGAGATGTGCGGTGGCACCGCTGGAGTCATAAATCTCACATTGGAATATCTGACAACGCGTCGACAATTCGACCAATTCATCGGGGCCTATCAGGCTTTGAAACATCCAATGGTAGATGCGCTAATTGGTCTGGAGCAAGCGCGGTCGCACCTTTATCACGCCGCCACGGTGTTCGACATGGTGGAGGGGCGTGGCGAAATTGCTGTGCGCATGGCGAAGGCTCAGGCAGCGGACGCCTTCGCTTTTGCGTCCGATCGGGCGATCCAGTTTCATGGCGCCTTTGGATTTACTTATGATTGTGACGCACATCTTTACCGTCGTCGTGCCCTCTGGTGTGAGCAACAGCACGGTGACGGCGCTCATCACCGGAAGCATCTAGCAGGTTTGTTGTTGGATTAGGTGTCCATGATTAATTTGGGTGTTGTTAACTAATCACTCTGTACTTGATCAGCCAAACTGCCGTTCAGATTGACTGGCGGCTTGGCCGGTTCGGCGGCGGTGGATTATTTTTGGCCGCTTGTTGTTTTAAGTTGGCGCAGGTGGATGAATCGCTATGACCGTTGGAGTTTTTGGCTGCCGATTTGGATGTTCTCAAAGAAGCACACACAACTGTGTGCTGGATAAACACTAAATCTAGGCAACCCAAACAAGTTTGCAATCAAAGCTAGATTTTTTTAGAAGGGCGATGGTCATTATGGCAACTACATGTAAATGCCCTGGCGTTCCAGATACTGGGTCAGGTTTTGTTTAACTGTTGTTTACGAATTTCATGCGTTTCATATCTCTCCCCGGACCAACTCTGCGCCGGCTACCATCGCTACGGTTTTGCTGTGTGCGAGCCAGCGGGGAATGGCGGAAAAACCGCAGTCGGCAGTAACAGTTAGTTTATGAGCTGGCACATAACGAAGGACTTCCCGAATTCGTCCAGCTACATCTTCTGGTGTTTCTTCATAGAAAGATTTCACATCGATCACGCCTGCACCGACTTTGTAATTTTCTGACAGCGTCGCCAGAATCTCTAGTTCCGCGAACTCTCGGTTTGCGAATTCCAGCACCAGCATTTGCGTTTCTATTTGCTCCATGGCCCCCATAAGGCGTCCCATACCCCGGGGCGCAGATGGGCGGGAGGCATTGTTGCCGAAACAGACGTGTACCGCCGTGTGTTCCGAAAGGCCACTGATCACCTGATTGATGCAGTTCGCCGCTTCATCCAGACCGCGCCGTTGCGGGATAAAGGTTAGGCCCGGTTCGTCAATTTGGATGAAATCCGCCCCCACCTTCCGTAAAGCCTCAACTTCCTGACGCAGCATTACAATGACATCGTTCATAAGTTTGTCTGCGGCTTCCGCTCCCTCTCCGTAATAGGGTTGGGGCAGGATGTTGGCAGCAAAGGTGAGCGGTCCGGGAAAGGCGATTTTTAGACGTCGGCCTGGCGCCAGGCGGGCAAGGTCGCGGTATTCCGTCGTCAAACCAAGGCCATTCGGAGCAATCACTTTGTCGTTGGCATAGAATTTTGGAGCCATATCATAACCTGGTACACCCAGCTTGCGCGGCCGTTGCTGCCGGGCGATGCCTGAAATTCGGTCATACATCTCGTAGACGAACCGTTGCCGGCGTAGTTCGCCGTCAGAAATGATATCGATCCCTGCCTCAACCTGATCCGCGATCGCCAATCGCGTGGCATCTTCAAATGCTTCGGCCACGTCCAAGGGCGCGGCGGCATCTCCCATATGCCTGCGGAATAGGTGCATCCAGCCCGGAATGGCGTAGCTGCCAACGCCCATGGTGGGGAGTATTGGTAGGTCAGGAGGCGATTGCTGTTTAGGAGGAATTGTCATGTCTATATCTCACGGTTCAAAAATTAATGGCCACGCAGCCGTTGCAAAAGTTGGATTGGATCGGCTGGCGCTCCGATGCCGCGCCAAGCAATGTGCTGGTCGGGGCGGCAGATAATGAGGGGATAATCGTAATTGACATCCTCAACATCCAACAATGCAAGAGGAAGGCCGGCCTCATTAGCCGCTATCAGTAAGGGTTTGATATCGATATCCGCGTTGGTCCGTACCAGGGTGTATTCTGGACCTAGGGCGTCGTACAAGCTGCGACCGTGGCGAGGGTTGCCGAGCCAAGCATGGGGCAAACGACAGCCTGGAACCGTGCAAGGCGTGTAGTCAGCCATGGAGTAGCTGGGTGCGGCCTCACCGCCCGCGCTTGTATGGTCGATGATGGGTGAGTTTTCATAATAATATCCGAAATTCAGGCCGGCGGCACAATATTGTTGCACATTCAGATGATATGCCTGTTGACCCAATTTTGTACGGGCGGTGTCGCCTGCGGCGCCTTCGTCTTCGAGATTTTTTGGGATGCCTCCGCGCTGGCTAACCATGGCGTGGGCGTGGTTCATGACAAAATGGCTGACTTGTTGGGTAATGGGCAAACGCTCGGCTTCGTAGGCATCGAGAATTGACGCAGGCGCCCAGTGGTTCAAATGCCCCGCTAATAACCATGACAGGTTCATTGCATCGGCGATGCCTGCGTTCATGCCATATCCACCATAGGGCACCCAGATATGTGCTGCATCGCCGCAGATAAAGACTCTGCGATCGCGAAATTTATCAGCCACCAGACGTCGGCCATACCAATCTTCCTTGGCCAGAACCTCGTACTCAAATTCATCGTCGACACCCAGAATAGCTCGGATGCCCCAGTCCCGGTCAATTGCCTCAAAATCTTCCTCATCTGGGCGCAAATAATTATGGATGATCCAACGTTCGATCCCGTCGATGGCATAAACATTGCCCGAACGGCGAGGGTTTAGAGAAAAAGTCGCCCAGGCTGGTGTCTCCTTTTGAAGCTCGATTAATCCTGGCGCCCGAATATAGGTCGATTGATTTCGGGAAATTATGGGGTCACCTTCTAATTGAGCGCCGATGACCATCGCGTCGCCGTCTCAGGAGCTGGTCGCTGCGGATGATGGACCCACCCCCGTCGCACCCAACCAAATATTGACAATAGATATGTGAGGTCTCGCCTGTGTGTAGGTTTTCTAGAGTCGCCGTGACCTGTTCAGCATCCTGGGTCACGGCCGCTACATTCATGCGTGTCAGCAATGTAATTTTTGACATCTGCGCTGCGTGATCAAAAGTATTGGTTCCAAATAGATCTGATTAATTCGG
>CAZDQC010000147.1:6813-8004 GCA_964507245.1 uncultured Rhodospirillaceae bacterium | reverse complement strand
TGCTGCGGAATGTTATCCGTAACCTTGGTCAGGCTTGATGGAATTTTGCCGCAGATTAGTGGATAAAATAAGGTGAGGCGTCAGGTGCATTGGACGCGGGGTCCTAGCAATGTACCCCGAAGGATACGCCTGACGCCTCGGAACCGTCGGGCCGAAGCCCATCGATTCAAGAAGTCCATCAACTTCGCGTCACGTTGTCCGAAGACAGATTTTCGAGCTTTCGCTGAAAACCCCGTGGCCAAAAGCCTGCTGCTCCCGCAGTTTGGTGGTCAAAAAGTTCCGCCCCAAGGGGCTTCAATTCCTAATCGCCTCACTGCCTGGACCGTCCCACAAATCGCCGCAGACCCGAAGGAGCGCAACAACCTGCTTTCTAGCCCAACCAATCCCGACGCACCCACGGGCGAGCCCGTTTGACGCCTTGATCGGTATGCCGGCCTAACATGTTCTTGGGCGGACCCATGAAGGTACATCCAGAACTGTTTTAACCGACCAGATCGGTCCCCCGATCTCCGCAACGCCGCACCTTCTTGCATCACCCGGAGGCTTCACTAGAACATGCTTCGTTTCGGTTGCTGGACCATAAAACAGCCCAAAAGCCGTTTTCCGATACAGCGGGTCAATTCTGCCAACATCTCCGAAGACATGTAGGCGTACCTGACCCCGGCCCGGTCAATCATCATTCCGATGATCCGAAAATCACCTTCCTGCCAATCAGCCTGGCCTTCGATCGCCTAGCCCAAAGGCGCCGCGATCCCGATCATGCAATACCCGAAGGTTTTGCTTACCGGTAGGCTGTTCCTCGGTCCCTTTGTTACCCGAAGGCAACGCAATGACCGTGTCGCAACCTAGCCAATCGACCCAAAGGCCCCTTGGCCATTTGACCCCTTGCCGGACAATCCAACCCGAAGGTCAAATCGAAGGCTCCTGGCCCCGAAACACCATCCATTCCAATCACCCAAAAGCGACCTAAATGGTACCGTTCAACCTTTCCCAACCAATGGTTGGTTCGTGTATCCGGGTCTTAGTGCCCCGCAGCGACCCCGCTGTCTGATGCTCAAGCTTTTGAAGGCTGTCGCGTCTTCCCTCGTGGCCGCTAACATGAATGGTGGTTCAGGGTTGTGCGGAAAACAAGACGAAATTGCAATAAATCTTCAATATTCTGTGGATAACTGAAATATTATTACACAATTT
>CAZDQC010000147.1:0-6713 GCA_964507245.1 uncultured Rhodospirillaceae bacterium | reverse complement strand
TACCCACAGCCAACGGTGGGTTAAGTTGGAAACGTTAGTTGGATCATTGTCTTATGATTTTCGTTATAGAAAACAACCCGTCCATTCAGTTATGATATTTGACCTAGAATTCACTTCAATTTAGGGCATTTTTCGCCCGGTAGCCGAATCGATTTAACGATACGGTAATTCATTTCAATTCGGGCCAGAATCGGTCCTCATATTACTCCATAATGACGGGTCCTTGCGCTATTGCAGCTTAGCGCTGGCGCGTGGTGGCTAGAAAATTCTGCCTACGGTCTATGCCGAATAATAGGCAAATTGATTAGTAGGCCGCTCGTAGAATTTCCATCACCTGCTCGGATGAGCGGATTTCCCGAGGGTTGGAATATGTCCACGAATCCAGCATGCAGTTCTCGGCTAATTTTGGCAGCTGATCTTCATTGATACCCACGTCTCGTAAGGTACGAGGCATGCCTAGCCCTGAAATCAGCCTGTCCAAGGCATCGCCCGCTGAGACGCCAGGTTCACCTAACGCTGCCGCAATCTCAGCCTGGCGGTGGGAATTGATCGCAGCGTTGTAATCCATTACGTAGGGCAGCATTACACACGAAGTATGGCCGTGAGGGACGTTCGCCGTGCCGCCCAGGATGTGGCCGATGGCGTGGCTCGCGCCAAGGCGTGTGCCAGTCACCACGCCGGTCATAGAAATCCAGGCACCCATGAGACATTGTAGGCGGGCATCGAGATCCGATGGTTTAGCTTTAACCCTGCTCAGACCTTCGCTTAATAGGCGCAGCGCCTGCAAAGCGGCACCGTCGGTGTAGGCGTTGGCGTCTAGGGAGCAATAAGTTTCCACTGCATGATCCACGGCCCGAATGCCCGTGGACAGCCACAGCCATTCCGGCGTGTAGACAGTTGCTGCAGGATCCAGGATGACGGATATAGGAATAATACCAGGATGGATATAGCTTTGTTTCAGCTTTTCCACCGTGTTGGTAATTCCGGCGCGGGCATTGAATTCGCCTCCTGATAATGTGGTGGGAACAATAATTGAGCGTACCGTTGGTGCGGCATATTCCGGGTAGTGGCGGTTACCGTTTTCATCGACGACTGTCCGAAATGGCTCCAAACCAGACACATCGGTGATGTTATGTTCCAGGCAAATTGTCACGCCCTTTCCACCGTCGGTGACTGAGCCACCGCCGAAACAGACCAACAGGTCGCAATCGGCCTCCCGCGCGGCGTTGGCGCAGGCGACAACCGCTTCCCGTGGAGAATGAGATGGCATGTGATCGCATCGCCCGGCAAAGCTAGTGCCAAGTGCCTCGGCTATTACATCAACGGCGTCCGTTTCCCGGTTCAATGTCCCGCTGACTAGCAGAAAGACCCGTTTGGCGTCTAACCGCGCTGCTTCTGCCACGATGGCAGAGGCCGCTTCCTGGCCAAAGATTACTCGGTCCATTCCCGTGAAGATGATTTCGCCCCTTGGCATCGCTTTGGTCCTTTCTCACGCGGGGTTTGGGTCGTTGATTTTATCCAAGGGATAAATTGGTCGGCGCACATTCTTGAAATCCAGCATGTCATAGTCCGAGGTGCAGACACCTACGCCGGCGCACTCGATCACCTGCTTTGCTACCTTGCCGAAACCGGCGCGATAGTGAATACGGCTCTTCAGCATCAGGTATTTTTTTGTCAGAGGATCGATGCCAAGGCTTAAAAAACAATTTAGGTCATTAGGTTCCTGATGTCGGCTGATTACCACTATCTCTATGCTGCCAGTGTCAAGCACAATCGTGGGTCCCATGTCTTGCAAGACGCCTGTCTGGGCTGGGCCCTTATTGCGGAATTGGCCAATGGAGATTAGCTTAACGGTGCCTGTTACCGATAACGGTTCTCCTTTGTACCCAATGGACGGCATGTCGATCTTACCGCCCAGTTTCAAGGTAACTTGGGACCCGATACCAACAGCAATCATCTCTTGCACGGCGTTGGGATCATGGATGGCAAAGACCGCGACGTCTTCAAGGCCCGTTGCGATCACGCCTCTTAGTACGGTCATAGTGTCCATAGTCCCGCCCGAGGCTGCGTTGTCGTAATGATCCAGCACGATGACCGGCCCTTCGGTGGCGGCCTTGGCCCGGGCTAATGACTTCTCCAGGGGTTCGATCTGATATACGAAGGACTCGCGCTCATTCCATGCAAAATCTAGCAACTGATCACGGTATTTTTCAGCCAGCGCCTGGTCATTATCTGTAACCACAACGGCTGAGAGGCCAGCATTGTGGATATCTGCATGAGGAAAACCAACGAACAATGTGGCGACTAAGGCGCCCTCGGCCTCCATCGTTTTAGTCATTTCCTGCAAGTCCTTGTTAGGGAAATCATCCGTGCCTTGGCGCATCACGTGGGGCAGCATAGGGCGGTTGCCCCAAGCCATTGTGGGCTGACATTTGCCATCGATCATATCGTATAGGGGACGGCCTGTTCGAGCGGCGGTCTCATAGTTGTCAATATGCGGGTAGGTTTGAAATCCACCGATCACCGTGGCGTTGTCCGCTATTGCCGGATACATGTTGGTATGCATATCTAGGGAAACCGCTATGGGAGTGTTGGGCGCGATCTTGCGGATTTTTGCTAGTAGCCTACCTTCTCCATCTTCAAAGCTTTGGGTTACCATGGCGCCATGTAGATCTAGGAATATGGCATCGCAGCCTGCCTCGACGGCGTCTAGTATCCGTGACGTCATGAATTTGTAAGCGTCATCATGCACCGGACCTGAGGGCGGCGCGTTAGCTGCGATGGGAAACACCATATGGGCGCCCGCCTCTTCCGCTAGATCGATGAAGGCGCCAACGCCGCTGTTCGTATCTTTGAAGGCGTCATAAACTTCACGCCCCTCGTAAGGTACAGCCTGAGCTTTGGCAAACCGCGCTATTGGTGTCGGCACTGGCGAAAATGTGTTGGTTTCGTGCTTCATCATCGCGATGACGACACGCATGGCTCTGCCCCCATATTTGATTATTATGAAACATAGGCTGGCAGAGTGAATGCCGGTAGGCAAGTAGCATATGGCCCGCTTGTCCCGTCCCATCTGCAGACGTACAGTACAACCATGTTGCTAGCACTCACCAAAGGGAAAATGATCACCGCGATTGTCTTCAGCTTTATCTTGTTATGCGTTGCCTTGCCTGGAGTGGCAAAGAACCTTGATTTGGAAATGGCGAAAAAGGACTATGCAGATAATGCTTATGATCGTGCCCTAACGACCTTCCGAATTGGCGCTAGGGCTGGAATGAAGGAGGCGCAATATTGGCTTGGTCTGTTACATGACCGAGGACACGGTGTCGACCGGGATTCGCAAATCGCTTTGCATTGGTTCAAAAAATCAGCCGAACAGGGTCATTCCGAGGCCCAGCGCACGGTGGGTGTCTACTTTGAAGAAGGCGTGGTGATTGGCCGGGACTATACTGCAGCGGCCAACTGGTACAAAAGGGCGGCAGCACAGAATAATGCCAAGGCTCTTCGAAACTTGGCGCAACTTCATGTCTGGGGTAAGGGCGTTGTCCGGGATTTTGCCAAGGCGTCGCGCCTGTTGCAGACGGCCGTGAACCTGGGCAACGCCAAGGCCATGCGCAACCTGGCCTATTTATATTATTTCGGCAAAGGCGTTCGTAGGGATCCGATGCGAGCACGAGCCTTGTTCGCAGCAGCAGCAGAGGCTGGCTTAGATAAGGCCAAATATAATCTGGGCTTTTTATACTACCGAGGTGAGGGCGTGCCTCGGGATTTGCCAATCGCCGCCTATCATTTTGGCCAGGCAGCGGAAGCAGGCAATGCCGATGCGCAATTGATGCTGTCCCGCCTATATATTTTAGGTGATGGGGTGGTGCAGGATCCTGCTAGGGCGTTTTTCTGGGCCTTATTAGGGGCTGTGCAAAAACCCGATTTGGCGGAATGGCATTTCGACAAGCTACGCGGACGATTGACAATTGGCCAAATGGACCGTATCCGCGCGCAAAGCAAGGCCTGGGATCCGAAGGGGTAGGAGGCTGAGATGACTGATGACCTGATCCGGATGAGCGCCATTGAACTGCTTGCCGGTTACCGGGCGGGTACATTTTCGCCGGTGGAGGCGACACAGGCAGTGCTTGACCGTATCCACGCATTGAATGACGAGATCAATGCCTTTGTGTTGATCGATGACGAAAGCGCCCTCGCAACGGCCCGGAAATCTGAAGCGCGATGGCTTAATGGGGCTCCCGAGGGTCTTCTGGACGGCGTGCCGACTACCTTGAAAGATCTAGTATTGACCAAGGGTTGGCCAACATTGAAGGGATCTCTGACCGTCGATCCTGCCGGCCCTTGGGAAGAAGATGCACCCTGCGTCGCCCGTTTACGGGAACACGGCGCAGTTTTTTTGGGTAAGACCACAACACCCGAAGTGGGCTGGAAGGGACTGACCGAGAGCGCTTTAAGCGGCATTACGCGCAATCCCTGGAACCTGGCAAAAACCCCCGGTGGTTCTTCCGGCGGGGCGTCAGCGGCCCTTGCGGCGGATATGGGCCCCTTAGCGGTCGGCTCGGATGGTGGTGGTTCCATACGAATTCCCGCGGCCTTCACCGGTGTATTCGGCATCAAGGCAAATTTTGGCCGGGTGCCCGTTTATCCCGAAAGTGCCATGCGATCACTTTCCCATATTGGGCCGATGACGCGTACGGTTGCCGACGCCGCTCTCATGTTGAATGTCCTCTCATTGCCCGATCATCGGGACCATACGGCACTGCCCTACCAGGGCATTGATTTCACCCGTGGCCTGGACGACGGTATCGCGGACCTGCGAGTGGCCTTCAGCGCCGATCTCGGCTACGCCAATGTAGATGGTGAAGTGGCCCGGATAATCGCCGATGCTGTGACAGCCTTCGCCGAATTGGGCGTATCAGTAGTGCATCGGGATCCAGGTTTTGAGAACCCAAAGGGAATTTTTAAGACCCATTGGTGGGCCGGAGCAGCAGGTGCCTTCGCCCAATTTCCGGAGTCCGAAAAAGCTAAGTTGGAGCCGGAGCTTGCGGAAATCGTGGCCGACGGACAAAATCTGGATATTATGGACTACATAGCTGCCATGGAGGGGCGGGCCGTTTTGTGTTCACAATTACGATCGTTCTTCCAGAAATTCGACCTTCTTTTGACGCCGAGTTTAGCGGTGCCTGCCTTCGATGTAGGCCGATTGCAGCCACCGGGCAGTGTGCCGGATGATGCCTATTGGATGGATTGGACGCCCTTTACATTTCCCTTCAATTTGAGCCAGCAACCGGCCTGCTCCATTCCCTGCGGGTTTACAGAAAACGGCCTGCCTATAGGGCTGCAAATCGTTGCTGATAACTTCCGCGAGGATTTGGTGTTGCGTGCGGCAAAAGCTTTCGAAGAGATCCGGCCGATAGACCGGCGGCCTGACCTATAGGTCCATGAACGAGATCCTGTCAGTCGAACAGATGTACGCGGCCGATCGGGCTGCCATGGCTATGGGCATTAGTGGTGAAACCCTTATGGAGGAAGCCGGCCGGCAGACTGCACAGGCTATTTTGCAGAAATTCGGTCCGAAACCTACGGCTATCCTTTGCGGACCAGGCAATAATGGTGGAGACGGCTTTGTCGTCGCGCGCCATTTGAAAAAGGCCGGTGCCCAGGTGGCTGTGGCGCTTCTGGGCAATAATGCAAAACTAAAGGGCGACGCGGCAGTTATGGCAAGGCGGTGGCGCGCTAAAATCTGGCCACTGGATGATCGTGTTCTGAGTAGCGCCTGCCTAGTTGTAGACGCGCTTTTTGGGGCGGGACTGGCTAGGGACATTAGCGGTTCGGCGCGGGCGGTTTTGGAAACTGCCGAAAAACGTGGCTTGCCCATTGTCTCTGTGGATACGCCGTCAGGCGTTCACGGCGATAGTGGCCAGATCCTTGGTTATGCCCCAACGGCTGCGTTGACCGTAACATTCTTCCGGCCGAAAAGTGGGCATTTGCTCTATCCCGGGCGTGGCCGTTGCGGCGAGGTTCGTGTTGTAGATATAGGCATCCCTGTATCTGTATTGGCAACAATCAAACCCAAAACCTTTGCTAACGAACCGTCGATCTGGTTGGGTGCGTGGCCGGCGCTGAGTACTATGGGCCACAAATATAGCCGAGGGCACGCTGTGGTATTAAGCGGTCCCGCAGGGAAGTCCGGCGCGGCCCGACTTGCGGCCGGTGCGGCCTTGCGAGTTGGGGCCGGCCTAGTGACTGTGGCCTCTCCGCAAGGGGCAGTGGCGGAGCATGCCGCCCAACTGAATGCCGTAATGATTGATTCGTGGCGAGATGTTAAGGGCTTTCGGCGTTTGTTATCTGATCTACGACGGAACGCGGTCTGCCTTGGTCCAGGGGCGGGCGTTGGTAAGCAGTTGCGGGAAAATGTGCTTACATCATTGTCCCTGGAAAAGGCGACAGTTTTGGATGCCGACGCTCTCACCTCCTTCGCCCAGGCGCACAAGAGCCTGTTTGGGAAGCTGCATAAAAATTGCATTTTGACGCCCCATCAGGGCGAATTTGTGCGGCTGTTTGGCGTTGATGGCGACAAGCTCCAAATGACCCGTGTAGCCGCCGCTGAATGTGGCGCTGTTGTCCTATTCAAGGGACCAGATACCGTCATCGCCGCCCCCGATGGGCTCGCTATAATCAATGCGAACGCCCCACCACAACTGGCCACG
>CAZDQC010000146.1:0-8007 GCA_964507245.1 uncultured Rhodospirillaceae bacterium | reverse complement strand
ATATCGCCTGCATCCTCTACACGTCTGGCTCTACCGCCCGACCTAAGGGCGTGCCCCTGGTGCATGGTGGCCTGATTGACAATATGTGGGAGATCGGTGAGCGCATGCACCTGACCCCGGACGATCGACTGTGGTTTGGCATCTCTCTGTTCTGGTCCTTCGGCTGCGTTAATGCACTTTTCACCCTGTTATCCCATGGCGGCACACTGGTGTTGCAACACCATTTCGACCCCGGCGAGGCCTTGGACCTGATCGAGAGAGAGCGCTGTACTGTGTTTTATGGCACACCAAACATTGCCCTAGCCTTGACCGAACATCCGTCACGAAACGGACATGATCTGTCCACCTTGCGCACGGGTGCGGCCATCGGCACTCCTGAACAGATGCAGATGATCGTGAATCTCGGCGCCAATGAAATCTGCAATGTCTATGGCCTGACCGAAGGTTACGCCAACTCCGCTGTGACAGACGCCAAGGCCCCCCTGGAACGCCGTCTCTCAGCCAGCGGCCCACCCCTAAAAGGCGTCGACCTTAAAATCCTTGACCTGAAAACCGCCAAGCCGTTGCCGAGAGGACAGGTCGGTGAAATCGCTATCAAGGGCCGCGTCACGCCAGGCTATCTAAACGACGCAGCGGCCACTACGCAAAGCCACAACGATGACGGTTTTTTTCTGACTGGTGATCTAGGCCTGCTAGACGATGCCGGCTGGGTCCATTTCCAGGGTCGCCGCAAAGAACTGATCAAATCCGGCGGCATCAATATCGCACCGGCAGAAATAGAGTCAGTATTGCGTGAGCATTCTGCAGTAGATTCAGCTTTTGTAACCGGCCTGCCTGATGAACGTTTAGACGAGGCCATCGGTGCTGTAATCGTCACCCGGCCCGGGCACAAAATTTCTACCAAAACTCTTCGTCGGCATTGCCGGCAAGTTCTAGCAGCCTACAAGGTGCCGCATAAATTTACTTTTGTCGAAGCAAACCAGTTGCCGATGACGTCAACCGAAAAATTGCAACGCAACCGTCTTCATGAATTGTTTGAAAAGGTTGGCTCCATTGAGGAGATTAGCGTTAGCTAAAATATTTCCTTTCAGCTTAGAAATCGGCCGTCGCACTCACAAGCGAGATGGCCAAGTCTTTTGGCCAATTTGGCGTGGCAGTTGTGTATAAAAATTTACAGGCGCGTATCTTACGTAAATTTCTTCACATTACGCCTAGGGACTAAGGCAATACTCTACACACAATCTGGACTTCACAATTACCCATCGACTCTCAATCGTAGTTGGCCGAACGCCTTTCCTGAAATGCCGCGACGCCCTCGGCAAAATCAGGACTGGCACGCACCCGGTCACCGAGAGCCTGTTCCAACTTCTCGCGGGAATAATTCAATTCATGGTCCGTAGCGCTGATTTGCTCTTTCACTGCCTGTACCGCCATGGGACTGTTGGCAGCAATTCTTTCAGCCATCTTTATGGCCCAGGGCATCAGCTCGGCGCGGGGTAGAACCTGGTTGATCAGACCAATGCGCGCTGCTTTTGTTGCATCAATTAACTGACCCGCTAGAATCAGCTCCATCGCATGGACGTGGCCGATCTGTTGGCGCAGCCGCAAGGCAGCCCCACCAAAGGGATAGACGCCCCACCGTACTTCCGGCAACCCAAAACGGGCTTCAGGCGCAGTGGCGCGGATATCAGTGGACAGCAACAACTCCACTCCCCCGCCGGCGCAGTCGCCGTTGACGGCGGCAATAATGGGCTTGCGGTATACGCCATATTTTAACAGGCCTTGGTGGATCATCTTCGACAACTCTGGTCCGGCGGAAAGATCGCCTGACAGATCCGCCCCAGCGCAGAACGATTTTTCCCCCGCTCCCGTCAGGATGATACTGCGGTACGGGCCATCCTGCAGTCGCAGCCATAATTCTCCCAATTCACGCAGATCAGTACGACTGAGGGCGTTACTCTTTGCTTGATTGTCCATAGTGATGATGGCGATGTAGCGGCTATGATCCTGTACAGTCAAAGTCATTAGTTGATCTCTTTTTCGGGCGCTACTTCCACCACAACTTTACCAACGGCTTTGCGCTCCGTAAGCAGTCGCAGGGCTTCCACCCCCCTCTCTAGAGGAAGACGGTGGCTGATTACCGGGTTGAAAGCGCCCTTGTCATAGGCCGCTGC
Source organism: uncultured Rhodospirillaceae bacterium (assembly GCA_964507245.1). Lineage (GTDB taxonomy): Bacteria > Pseudomonadota > Alphaproteobacteria. The sequence goes on along the minus strand of CAZDQC010000146.1, from coordinate 5,833 downwards.
TAATTCTGCCATGGATTGCACGAGGAGATCCGGTCGGAAATTCTGGAAATAGCGCAGGGAAGACCCGACAGCCGAGCGGTGTTTCACCAACAGGCGGTTGGCCGGCACACGTGGAACACCGCCAACAAAACCATAATGGATATGCCGACCACCCCAACCGAGAGAGGAAAGGGCACTATCAAACAAGTCCCCGCCCACGGGATCAAAACATACATCTACTCCTTCACCTCTAGTCAATTCAAGAACCTGATCTTTCAGATTTCCGGCGCTGTAATTCACTGCATGGTCGGCACCATGTTGCAGGACAGCCTGCAATTTTTTTTTGCTGCTGGCCGCCCCAATGACGCGAGCCCCCATGGTCTTGCCAATTTCTACCGCCGCCATTCCGGATCCCCCGGCCGCGCCGAGAACTAGTAAGGTCTCTCCTGCCTCAAGGCGGCCCTGCCACCGGAGCGCCACATGGGCGGACAAATAAGCGACGGCAAAGGCCGCGCCGTCAGCAAAACTCATCCTGTCAAATAACGACCAGGTCTCACTCGCTTCAGCCACCGCCTGTTCGGCGAAGCCGCCATGGGCCAGTTTAGCCATTACCCGATCACCTAGTCTTAGGTTCTCGACGCCCTTGCCTAGCTTGACCACCAAGCCTGCACCCTCAAGCCCTGGAGCGAATGGAAAATCCGGTTTGGTTTGATATTTACCGGCAACCATGATGGCATCTGCATAGTTCGCAGAAGTAGCAACAATATCCAGGAGGACCTGGTCCGGCCCTGGCTCCGGCACAGGCATCTCCCCTAATTCCAATGTACCGATGTCCCCCCAATTACGGCAGATAAGTGCCCGCATTATTATCCTCCTATGATTTTAGCTATGATGCCCGAGGCGGGAACAAAAGCAAATGGCACCGCCGCGGTCCATAGGCTAAAAAGTGGATAACCTAGTTAACAGAAGGAAGGCGTTCCCGCCCATGCAACTCAATACCGACAAGATGATTGCCCGCAAGGAAAACGGCGTGGGCTGGATGATCTTCAATAACCCCGAACGGAGAAATGCCGTATCCATGGCCATGTGGGAAGCCGTAGGCGAGATCATGCCGGAATTTGCCGCTGATGACGACGTCCGTGTCGCAGTCATGGCAGGCGCAGGCGATCGTGCTTTTGTCTCCGGCGCGGACATCTCGGAGTTCGCAAAAAACCGAAATTCCGCGGAGGCCGAGGAGCGCTACAGCACTGCCACGACAAAGGCCCACAAGGCCATGGCAGCCTTTCACAAACCTCTGATAGCGATGATCCAGGGGTATTGTATTGGCGGTGGCGTGGCCGTGGCTATGGCCGCGGATATTCGTATCGCCGCCGACGATACGCAATACTCTGTACCCGCCGCCCGCCTTGGTCTTGGGTATGGCTATGGTGGTTTGAATACCCTGGTAGGCCTCGTGGGGCCGGCCATGGCAAAAGAGATTTTCTTTACCGCGCGTCGATTTTCGGCAGAGGAAGCCTTAGCTATGGGCCTCGTGAACCGAGTGGTTCCCGTCAATCAATTGGAGAAGGTAGTGGCTGAATACACCACTATGATCTCTGAGAACGCGCCCTTGACCATTCAAGCGGCAAAGAGCACTGTCCGGGAAATCCTAAAAAACCCCGAAAAACGCGACCTTAAATTGCTCGATGCACAGATCAAAGCCTGCTTCGACAGTGATGATTTCACTGAAGGGCGCACCGCTTTCATGGAGAAACGGAAACCCAATTTCAAAGGACGATAAGCAGCTAAAAGGATCAGTCTATTAAGTTGCTACTCGGAGCCGATTTTCCGGATACTAGATGTGACGCTGTTAGCGACCTACCTTTTTTAGGCCAAGCGCTGGTCAGAATTTTATCCGTGCAGTAAATTGAATCAAAAGTGATGAGGAAATCGCTGTGGAAAAAGAAACTGATTTTGACGTAGTTGTCGTTGGAGCCGGATTTGCTGGCATGTATATGCTGCATCGTTTGCGCGATCTGGGACTGTCCACGCGCGTTTATGAAGCCGGCGGCGGAGTTGGTGGAACCTGGTATTGGAATCGCTATCCAGGAGCCCGCTGCGATATCCCGTCCATGCAATATTCTTATTCCTTTTCGGAAGAGCTCGACCAAGATTGGAGTTGGTCTGAAAAATATTCACGACAGCCAGAAATTTTGGCGTATGCGGAATCTGTGGCCGACCGCTTTGACCTGCGTAGAGATATTCAGTTTGATACGAGAGTGACGGCAGCCACCTTCAATGAAGACGCCGGGCATTGGAGCATCCAAACCAATCAGGGCGACAACGTTGCAGCTCAGTTCTGTGTCATGGCGGTAGGATGCCTGTCCGCAGCCAACCTACCGCCATTCCAAGGCATGGCGGATTTCAAGGGATCAATTTATCACACGGGAGAATGGCCCCATAGAGACGTCGATTTCACCGGCCAGCACGTAGGCGTGATCGGAACAGGATCCTCCGGAATTCAGTCAATCCCCGTCATCGCAGAGCAAGCTAGGACCCTAACGGTGTTTCAACGCACTCCAAATTTCTCTGTGCCTGCCTGGAACGAAAAAATGGACCCGGAGTACGAACAGAGTATTAAGGCAGACTATCCTGGGTTGCGGGCCAAGGCCCGTGCACGGCCCACCGGATTCTACTTTGAATTTAACATGCAGTCTGCGTTGGATTCGACGCCTGAGGAAAGGTACCAACAATACGAGACATTTTGGGCGCGTGGCGGCCTACCTTTTTTGGGCGCATATGGCGATTTGCTTTTCGACAAGGAAGCTAACAACACCACGGCCGAATTTGCCCGCCAAAAAATCCGCCATATCGTCAAGGATCCGGCGACGGCCAACCTACTTTGCCCTGATGATATCTTTGGCTGCAAACGTCTTTGCGTCGATACGGGCTATTTTGAAACCTATAATTTGCCCCATGTTTCCCTGGTAGATATTTCCCAATCTCCCATTGAGCGTTTCACCAACGAGGGTATCGTCGCCAACGGCACGGAATATCCGGTTGACGTCATCGTTTGCGCCACGGGCTTCACAGCTATGACGGGCTCCTTCGAAAGGATCCGAATTACCGGCCGCAAAGGCATGACCTTGACCGAGAAATGGAACGCAGGACCACGCACGTATTTAGGACTTTCGTCGGCTGGATTTCCCAATCTCTTCATGATCACAGGACCAGGCAGCCCCTCGGTACTGGCAAGTATGATCCAGGCCATCGAACAGCACGTAGATTGGATGGTGGACTGCATTGGTCATATGGGTGACATCGGCGCTCAAACCATAGAACCGCAATTGCCTTATGAAGATGATTGGGTAGACCATGTGAACGACGTTGCCGACGTGTCACTGCGATCAACCTGTAGTTCATGGTATGTCGGCGCCAATGTGCCCGGGCAGCCACGTGTTTTTATGCCCTACATTGGTGGCTTTCCTGTCTACGTAAACAAGTGCAATGAAGTCATGACGAGGGGGTTTGAGGGTTTTACCATCGACGGTCGAATGGGTGACAACAAGACACCAAAAGTGCGTTTCACGAAACGCTGGCGGGTACCTCTGGATATCGAAGTCATATCGCCAGCTATGATCGCTGCAAGGAGGGTGCCAGTAGTCTGACTTTGCCGACAGAAGACCCTTTTCGAAGACTCCCTACTTGCACGAAAAAGGCATGAGTGGTTTAGACTGGTTGTAATACTCCAGAATTTGGGAGCCAAGCATTTTCACAACTATCAGAGTATCAAACGAAGGCCTAAGATAACTAAATGGAACAGGATATTTCAGAAGCGAACTATGGAAAGTTTCCTGACCAGGTGCTCAAATTGCGCCGTTAAAGATGCATAATCTAAGCAACCTGCCACTCGCCGGAATAAGGGTATTGGAATTCAGCCATGCAGTGATGGGGCCGTCTGCAGGAATGATATTGGCAGATCTAGGCGCCACAGTGACCAAGATTGAGCCGGTCCCTGATGGCGATCGGACCCGCCACCTAAAAGGAGTGGGGATCAGTTTTTTTCCTCTGTTCTGTCGCAATAAGCAGAGCCTGGCTATTGATCTGAAGGCACCAGGGAGTCGGCCGGCAGTGGAGGCCTTAGTTCGTTGTTCAGACGTCCTGTTAGAGAATTTCGCCTTGGAGACCATGGATCGCCTAGGACTAGGTTTTGATACGCTCATCGACATCAATCCTGGCCTAGTCTATCTGCAGTTGAAGGGATTCTTATCCGGCCCGTACGAGGAACGCCGTGCGCTAGACGAAATCGTGCAGATGATGAGCGGCCTGGCCTATATGACCGGCCCGCCAGGACAACCTTTGAGAGCAGGCGCCTCCATTGTGGATATCATGGGGGGTATGGCCGGGGTAATTGGTGTCCTGGCCGCCCTGCGGGAGCGCGATATCAACGGCAAGGGACAACTGGTCAAGGCGGCATTATTCGAAACCGCTGCCTTCGCTGTAGGTCAGCACATTGTGCAATATGGATTAAATGGCCAACCTTTGGTGCCCATGTCCGTACCCAACCGTGCTTGGGGCATTTATGACACTTTTGAGAGCAAAGAAGGCAAACCTATTTTCATTGGCGTAGTCACGGATACCCAATGGAAGAAATTCTGCGAAGTCTTCGACCGAACCGACCTTTTTGCCGACGAACGCCTGCAAGGCAATGGCGGAAGGGTGGAGCAACGATCCTGGCTGGTCGACACCGTGGCCGAAACTTTTAAGGCCCTGACGACCGCCCAGTTGTTGGTCAAATGCGATGCAGCACAACTTGCATTTGGCCCTGTGAACAAGCCTGAGGATTTATTGACCGACCCTCATCTCAACTCCGACGGTCAACTAAAGGAAATGAAATTGCCGGGCGGAAAACGGATCAAGACACCTCGCCTACCCATAGAAATGAATGGCCGCGGTTTCACGGTCCGCCAGGACCCTCCCAGCATTGGCCAGCACAGCCGGACCGCCCTTGCGACTGCCGGCCTAAAGGCGGCCCAAATCGACGAGTTATTCGCTGCCGGCCACATTATTGAGACCGATCCCGAACCCTAATCCATATGGGCGTACATGATGTGTCCTGGCGTGGGCAATTCAGCACGCAAGATCTTACCGCTGAAAGACGAGGTGATAAAAAGAGAGACATTGTCGGGACCACCATAAGCTATGTTGGTGGTCAGAGGACTGCCGTCGGGATCGGGGATTTTGTAGATTGGCTGCCCCAGGGCAGAGAACAGCCAGACCGCACCAAATCCGGCATGAGCAATGGAAAGATTACCATCAACATCCATGGCCATGCCGTCTGGGCCCATGCCGCCTACCAATTGCGCGAAAAGACCGACCCGGTTGACGCTGCCATCCTTACGGAAGGGCATGCGCCAAACCGCGTTGGCGCGGGTCACAGCGATATATAGGAGAGTTTCGTCGGTGTCCATGACGAGGCCATTGGGACTTGGCACGTTGTCGATCAAGCATTGCAGGGTGCCGCTTGTATCCTGACGAAAAACTCGTCCAGTTGGGTCATGCAGGCCGGTGTCGCCCTGGTCGGTGAAATAAAGATCGCCATTGGAGGCAAAGAACAAATCATTTACGCCCTTATACCCCGGCAATTGATCCGGACTGATATACGAGGACATGTTGCCGTTGACCGGATCCACCACGACGATACCGTTTTGCCTGTCAGCGACAAATATGCGGCCATCCTTGTGGATTTTCAATCCGTTCGGACTGCCATCATAGTCAGCGACCACCGTAAAGTCGCCGCCTTCAGAAACTCTGAGAACCCGGCCATGGGCGATATCAACCACATATAGATTCCCATTACGATCGAATGAGGGGC
>CAZDQC010000145.1:0-8062 GCA_964507245.1 uncultured Rhodospirillaceae bacterium | reverse complement strand
TTCTTGGCATTACTTATTTCATCGCAATGGTACCTGCCACATTGCTACGGATTCCAAAGAGCAAGGCGGTTTCGCCGGGACGAGCTGGCGGCGAAACCAGGGCCGTGGGCAATTTTTGAGGTCAGGCCGCCGAAGGGTCGGCAAAAGGCCCAAAAATTGTTCTTTTTCGGTTGATTTTTCTCCCGAAATAATTGCTGAAATCCGCAATACTTGGTATAATTAAAACAACAGTTCCGCAATATATAGTGATGATCAAAAATTGCGCCCCCAAAGCTGAATGAAGGGCGCCCCTACCCTTTAAGGATCACCCAGTTGACCGACGATACCCAGACACCACCGCCAGAAGATCCTCCACCTAAACACCAAACTTTGCCCCCTGGCGGGGATGATGGACAATCTATTTTGCCCATTGCAATCGAGACGGAGATGCGTAAATCCTATCTCGACTACGCCATGAGCGTGATCGTCTCCCGCGCCATTCCCGACGTGTGCGACGGCTTGAAGCCGGTTCACAGGCGAATCCTATATTCGATGCACGAGGCAGGGTATACTTCCGAGAAACCCTACCGTAAATCGGCCCGTGTAGTTGGCGACGTTATGGGCCGCTACCATCCTCATGGTGACCAGGCGATTTATGACGCCATGGTACGCATGGCCCAGAATTTTGCCATGCGCCTTCCCTTACTAGACGGTCAGGGTAATTTTGGTTCCATGGATGGGGACCGAGCCGCCGCCATGCGCTATACCGAGGTTCGCATGGACAAGCCGGCTGAAATGCTGCTGGCGGATATCGACAAGGATACGGTCGATTTTCAGGACAACTATGACGGCTCGGCTTCCGAACCGGTGGTTTTACCGGCGATGTTCCCAAATTTGTTGGTTAATGGGGCCGGTGGCATTGCCGTGGGCATGGCCACCAATATCCCACCCCACAATCTAGGCGAAGTGATTGACGGTTGTTGCGCCTACTTGGATAATTCACAAATTACCGTTGATGACTTGAAGGAGCATGTTCTAGGACCGGATTTTCCGACGGGCGGGTTGATCCTAGGGCGGTCGGGAATCACGCTGGCTTTCCGGACAGGCCGCGGTTCCGTCATCATGCGCGGTCGGAGTCATGTGGAAAACATTCGCAAGGACCGCGAGGCGATTATCGTCACGGAAGTGCCCTATCAGGTGAATAAAGCCGGCATGATTGAAAAGATCGCCGAGGCCGTTCGAGCCAAACGGATTGAAGGCATTTCCGAATTACGGGATGAAAGCGACCGAACCGGCGTGCGAGTGGTCATTGAATTGAAACGCGATGCTATGGCAGATGTGGTGTTGAACCAACTGTATAGGTTTTCGCCATTACAAACATCCTTCGGTGTCAACAGTTTAGCCCTTAACAAGGGCCGCCCTGAATTGATGAATCTTGCCCAGATGATTGGTGCCTTTGTTGATTTTCGAGAGGAAATAGTTACCCGGCGTACCCGGTATTTGCTGGGTCAGGCGCGAGAGCGGGCGCACATTTTGGCCGGGCTGGCTATCGCTGTCGCCAACATAGACGAAGTCATTGCATTGATCCGTTCCGCGCCCGATCCAGCGACAGCCCGAGCCCAATTAATGGAGCGAGATTGGCCGGCACGGGATGTGGAAGCAATGATCCAGTTGATTGATGAGCCGGGACACCAGGTGGAGGATGGCATTTACAAACTAAGCGAAATTCAAGCCCGCGCCATCCTTGATCTACGCCTGCAGCGATTGACGGCAATGGGCCGGGACGAGGTGGGCGAGGAACTCCGGGAACTGGGGGAGAAGATCATAGATTATTTGGACATTCTGCGGTCCGATGATCGCCTAAAGACCATAATTCGTAAAGAACTACTGGACATGAAAGAACGCTTCGCCACGCCTCGGCGCAGTGAAATAATCGAAGCCGAGGTGGACCAGGAAGACGAAGATCTGATACAGCGAGAGGACATGGTGGTGACCGTGTCTCACAACGGCTATGTCAAGCGGGTACCTTTATCCACCTATCGCCCGCAGCGGCGGGGCGGCAAGGGACGGCAAGGCATGGCGACACGGGACGAAGATTTTGTCTCACAGTTGTTCGTGGCCAATACTCATACGCCTATGTTGTTTTTCTCCTCTACGGGCAAGGTTTATCTTTTGAAGGTATTTCGGTTGCCCCTTGCCGCTCCACAGGCCCGGGGCAAAGCCATGGTCAATTTATTCCCGCTGGAGACCGGGGAAACCATTCACACTGTCCTACCTTTGCCCGAGGATGAAGCCGAATGGGCCGAACGTTACGTGATGTTCGCCACTTCGTCCGGATCAGTACGGCGAAATGAACTGGCTGATTTTAAACGTGTTCAAGCTAACGGCAAGATCGCTATGAAATTGCCCGACGGCGAACGTATCGTCGGGGTCGCCATATGTGGCGCTAATGATGACATCCTGTTGTCAGGGCGGCGAGGCAAGTGTATCCGTTTCCCCGTGATTGATGTGCGTGTTTTCAAAAGCCGGGATAGTGTGGGTGTTCGGGGTATCCGGCTGGTAGGAGATGATGAACTAATCGCGATGTCGATCCTGCGTCATACGGATTTCGATAGCGATCTGCGGGAGCGCTATTTGCGCTGGTCCAATGCACGGCGTCGGTTGGAGGGCGACAATGAGGGCAACGGTGGATCCCTGCCCAATCCGCCAGCCGAAGCAAACGAGATGGTTTTGGCAGAGCAATTTGTTTTGTCTATTACCGAAAATGGTTATGGCAAGCGGACGTCAGCCTTTGAATATCGGGTCACGGGCCGCGGTGGTCAGGGCATCATTAACATCGAGGCTTCGGACCGCAATGGGCCCGTCGTTGCCTCTGCACCAGTCGAGGAAGATCACCATATTATGCTAGTCACGGACACGGGCCGATTAATCCGGACACCGGTGCATGATATTCGTATTGCCGGGCGTAATACACAGGGCGTCACCTTGTTTGATGTGGAGCCGAACGAGCGTGTAGTCTCCGTCGCTTGGTTGTCGGAGCAGGGAGTTGCGAAAACATCCACGTGAACGGCAAATGAATCGGGGGCATTGGCACTTTTTCACTCTTTTCACCTTTCATTGCTGTCATCGAAAGGTTAATGATCCAGGAAAAGTTATGGGGATTTGGTTAGGAGGCAGTTTTGTCGCATGAGCGTGTGGGTTTCTATCCCGGAACCTTTGACCCGATTACCTTGGGGCATGGCGATATCATTCAGCGCGCGGCACAGATCGTGGATCGTTTAGTGATTGGTGTGGCCATTAATCTTAATAAAGGGCCGATGTTCAATCTGGATGAACGGGTTGAGATGGTTCGCGATGAATTGGACGCGATGAAGAGCTACTTGAAAGGCTGTATTGTTGAGGTTCATCCTTATGATGATCTGACGATCCATTGCGCTCAGGAACACGGCGCCAGTATCATAATTCGTGGACTACGGGCCGTCACCGATTTTGAATATGAATATCAATTAGTAGGCATGAACCGCCAACTGGACGAGGCAATTGAGACAATTTTCATAATGGCGAACCATGAGTATCAATTCATCGCTTCGCGTCTGGTAAAGGAAATTGCGCAGTTGAATGGCGGAATTTCCTCGTTTGTATCTGAGCGAGTAGCTCAGCGGTTGCTGGAGCGGGTCGGCCAGGCCTAGTTTTCCTATTTAAGAGGCGGCGGAATGCTGTTAAGACGATTTATTTTCGGGTGTTTCATCATCCTGGCATTGCTGGCCAGGCAAGTAGGAGCAGTAGACTTGGAAAATTCTATCTATTTGGAGCTCAAAGACGGCCGGGTTACCATCGAAATGCGCCCCGACCTGGCGCCCAACCATGTGGCGCGTATCAAGGAACTGGTGCGACAAGAATTTTACGATGGTGTCGTTTTTCATCGGGTGATCAAGGATTTTATGGCTCAGACCGGCGACCCGACTGGAACAGGCACGGGAGGATCTGGTCAGAATCTGGATGCAGAATTCACCAAAGAAAAACATCTACGCGGCACAGTCTCCATGGCCCGCGCCGCTGATCCCAATAGCGCTGATAGCCAGTTCTTCATTGTTTTCAAGACGGCGCCGTGGCTCGATGGGCAATATTCCATCTGGGGTCAGGTCACTGACGGTATGGATGCTGTGGACAAGATCAAAATGGGCGCGCCTGGCAGTGGCACGGTAACTGATCCTGACAAGATTATTTCCATGCGGGTTGCTGCCGACGCGGAATAACTCCCGAGCTGTGGTGCCCAAGGACCGGATTGCCACGCCATGGATATCGATTTATTTGACTTTGAGTTACCTGACGAGGCGGTCGCCTTGCGCCCAGCGCGTCCGAGGGATAGCGCGCGGCTATTGATTGTGGGGAGGGATGGCTGTCAGGACCGGGTGATTGGTGATTTGCCAGAATTGCTTCTACCAAGCGATTTGTTGATATTCAATAACACGCGTGTCCTGCCGCTGCAATTGTTGGCTCGACGCGGGGCCGGCCGAGTCGAACTGACCCTAACGCAGCATCTAGGACCGGGCCGCTGGCGGGCTTTCGCAAAACCAGCGCGTAAACTAAGCGGGGGTGATGTACTGCTGATCTCGGAAGGCTTTGCCGCCACCGTGGAGGCTCCACACCAAGACGGCCAGGTTGTGCTAGATTTCGCTTTTTCCGACGATATTATGATGGAGGCCCTGCAGCGGTTCGGAACAATGCCATTGCCGCCTTATATTCGCAAACATCGAGCCGTGGATGATCAAGATGTAGTGGATTATCAGACGGTTCTGGCCCGACATGACGGTGCCGTCGCCGCGCCTACGGCTGGGTTACATTTTACTGAAGAATTGTTGAATCGCCTTTCTGTGGCAGGGATAGAGCGGGGAGAAGTAACCTTGCATGTAGGGCCCGGTACATTTTTGCCTGTCACTGCTAATGATACCGATGATCATATTATGCACAACGAATGGGGCCAGATAGATGGCCCCCTGGCGGCGCGAATACGGCTCACCAAGGCTCAAGGCGGCCGGGTCGTGGCGGTGGGCACTACTACCCTTCGTCTGTTGGAAAGCGCTGGCGAAGAGGCGTTTTCCGGAAAAACAGATATATTCATAACACCAGGCTATAAATTCCGTGTGGTTGACGCCCTTTTGACTAACTTCCATTTGCCGCGATCTACTCTGTTCATGTTGGTGGCGGCCTTCTCGGGCTTGGAAACCATGCAGGCAGCCTATGCCTACGCCATTCGTTCTGGATACCGGTTCTATTCCTATGGCGATGCTTGTTTTCTGGAGAGGCCGGCATGAACTACCAATTTGATGTTTTTTTTCGGGACGGTGCCGCCCGAGTAGGTCAACTTACAACGGCTCATGGGAACATTCGCACGCCTACCTTCATGCCGGTGGGCACTGCCGCGTCAGTTAAGGCGATGACACCAGAGAACGTACGGGAATCGGGTGCCGACATCATTCTGAGTAACACCTATCACCTGATGCTACGGCCTGGCGCCGAACAGGTCGCTAAGTTTGGCGGACTTCATAAATTCATGAACTGGCAGCGGCCAATCCTCACGGATTCAGGCGGTTTTCAGGTTTTTTCCCTGTCCGATATGCGCAGTATAGACGAGGATGGCGTGACCTTTCGCTCTCACATCGATGGTGCCAGGATCTATTTAAGCCCAGAACGAAGTATTCAAGCTCAGTATCTTTTGGGTTCAGATATCACTATGGCCTTCGATGAATGCACGCCCTACCCAGTAACGGAGAGGGTGACAGCGGCATCCATGCGTCTGTCCATGCGGTGGGCAGATCGCTGCCGTGCTGTCTTCGTGGAACGGCCCGGCCATGCCCTGTTTGGCATTGTACAGGGCAGTATTTATGCCGATATGCGAGAGGAATCAGCCAAGGCTTTGCTGTCCATTGGTTTCGATGGTTATGCCATTGGTGGCTTGGCTGTGGGCGAGGGGCAAGCGCAGACATTTGCCACCCTTGATGTAACGATTCCACATTTGCCCGAAGATAAGCCGGTTTATCTTATGGGTGTGGGCAAGCCTGACGACATCATTGGCGCCGTCCGGCGGGGCGTGGACATGTTTGATTGCGTCATGCCAACCCGCTCGGGGCGCACGGGACAGCTATTTACAGCGCGCGCAATACTAAACATCCGCAACGCCCGCCACGCCGACGACCCCCGCCCTGTGGACAAGACCTGCCGCTGCCCACTGTGCTGTAATTATTCTAGGGGATACCTGCACCATTTATTCAAGGCTAAGGAAATTTTAGGTTCTATGTTGGCGACTTGGCATAATTTGACTCACTATCAGGATTTGATGCAAAACCTGCGACAGGCAATCCGAGAAGGTCGCCTGGATACTTTCGAGGATGAGCACCGCACGACTTCCCAAATTGGCGATATTGATCCAATTTGAAAAATCCAGCCCCACCGGCTAAATTTTCAATTTTCCTATGCCGTTGCCGACTCAAGTTCCATCCCGCGATACGCCCGTAGCTCAGTTGGTAGAGCACCTGACTTTTAATCCTTTGTCCATACCTGTTAATATAATGTTGTATAAGGTAAATATTATAAATTTAGTTACTGATTTTATATTAATATACAAATAATATACACCTAACCGGCACTTATCTGGGCATTACCCTTATGGAAATGGGCAGGGGGACGAGCTGTATTGCATCCATTATCTCCTAACCCCATTTGAAATTTATAGTTGGGTTAACAATTTCAGTTTCATCATGGAGAGCTTCTGCTCTCAGTCCTATTGAGCGGCTTGGTTTCGATAACATAACCAATAAAAAGATATTTATTTCTTTCGCAAATCCAAGACGGTGGGCAAGAGCCACTGGGGGCCGTACTCTTAAATATGCCCAGTTGCTCAAATTTTATTTGTTTTGAACCTTTATATTTGCTGGCCACATGCTGCCCACCGTTTGTTATAATCATAGGATGAAAAGGAGTATGTAATATGGATTCAATGTTCAAGAAGTCATTTGACGATGCGGACGAAGTTAAAACGCCACCAAGAACTCATGCAGCAACGGTGAAGCTTGGCAATATAAACGCTACTAAAATTGTGTTGGAACCCGGTTGGAAATGGTCTGAATGTGTCAAGCCTGCTGTTGGCGGTGACAGTTGCCAAGCCGGACATGTTGGCGTGCTTGTTCAAGGACAGCTTCAATGCGTCCATGATGATGGAACAGAAGTATTGGCATCAGCTGGCGACGCCTATTACTTTGCGCCAGGGCATGATGGTTGGGTTGTGGGTGATGAGCCGGTAATTGGTTATGAGTTTTCGGATACTGGTAAAGATTTTGGTCCCTGGAAAACATCCTCGTAACAATAAATAATTTGTCGGTGGACATGTTTTGCCCACAGACATCGATAGAATTTAACGGGCATAAATGCCTCTATCTAAGGTTGCTGGGTCAATTAAGGTACAATTTTAGTTGACCTAGCTTTACCTTCAGACCGCACCGGAATATCAAAACAAACTAATTAGATAGTCCTGTCTGATCTACCGTTTCCCCATAAAACCACCATTAAATAGTCCTATTGCTGCCATCTTCACCCACTATGGCTGCTGGATGGGCAGACACTCCATCTTCATTACACTTGTATTTTCACTATTGATGTTTGCATCACCAAGTTCTGCTGAATGGGTGCTAGTTCAGGAAACTAAGGAAGCTAAATCCTACGTAGATGCAGATCGAATGAGGGATCATAAAGGATATATTTTTATCTGGGAGTTGCTGGACTTAGAAAAGCCGAACGAGCATGGCATCTCTTCAATCATGGCCTACACAGCGTGTGATTGTGATCTTTTTAGATATGGACCTTTAAGCTTCTCTGTACATGAAGAAGCTATGGGTGAGGGCACAGGCAAATCTATAAATTTAGAGAAGCATGAGTGGACCTATCCAAAGCCAGAATCTAGAGGCGAAACTTTCCTTAACATTGTCTGCATGATTGCAAACGACCGACAAATCCCCACAAACCTGCCTTAAATTTTTATTTATTCTAATTTGAATCCTTATGTGGAATAGGTGGTTTATCTAGAACT
>CAZDQC010000144.1:0-8301 GCA_964507245.1 uncultured Rhodospirillaceae bacterium | reverse complement strand
TCAGAAAATAGAGGGCTGGTGAGGTCATTGGCCTATGCGAGATTGATGTGATAAATAACGCCACTCCATTACGTAGGCTTACTCGCTGGAAGCAATCAACATGTCTGTTATTTCACGATTTGCGCCCTCCCCAACTGGTTTTCTACACATTGGCGGGGCGCGTACAGCACTTTTCAATTGGCTGTTCGCCAAACATCACGGCGGTCAGATGCTGTTGCGGATCGAGGATACCGACAGAGCCCGCTCCACCAAAGCGGCGGTAACGGCCATTCACGAAGGCCTAGATTGGTTGGGGCTAGATTGGCAGGGCGAGGCAATTTCGCAGTTTACCCGCGCCGAACGCCATGCCGAAGTCGCCAGACAACTACTGGCCGACGGCAACGCCTATAACTGTTACTGCACACCGGAAGAGCTAGTCGAGATGCGTGAAAAAGCGAAGAGCGAGGGACGCTCAACCCGCTATGACGGACGCTGGCGGGACCGAGACCCGGGTGATGCCCCTACCGGCCAGGCGCCGGTGATCCGCCTCAAGGCGCCACAACACAATGTCACAGTGATAGAGGACCAGGTCCAAGGCACGGTGGCTGTTGAAAACAGCGAACTTGATGACATGGTTTTGTTGCGGGCTGACGGTACACCGACATATATGTTGGCCGTAGTGGTGGATGATCATGACATGGCCATCAGCCACGTAATCCGAGGCGATGATCACCTCACCAACGCTGTCCGGCAAAGGCAGATCTATGACCTAATGGAGTGGGAAGCACCGCAATTCGCCCATATCCCCCTGATCCATGGACCCGATGGAGCCAAGCTTTCTAAGCGACACGGCGCCCTAGGGGTGGAAGCCTACCGCGAACTAGGCATACTACCGGCTGCCCTGCGTAACTATCTGTTACGCTTGGGTTGGAGCCATGGCGATGACGAAATTATTGAGACCACACAGGCAATTGAATGGTTCGGTCTAGATGGCATCGGTAAATCACCATCCCGTTTTGATATACAAAAATTAGAAAATTTGAATAGCCACTACATCAGGAACATGGACGAGGGTGAGTTGTGCGAACTGCTTATTGATGAGATCAGCGCGGGTATCGGCCGTGATCTTTCCCAAGTGGAAAAGGTACGCCTGCCCCTAGCAATCAGTGCCTTAAAGGAAAGGTCACAAACTCTGGTGGAACTAGCTGACAAGGCAGGTTTCTTGCTGGATGCCCGCCCTCTGGCAATGGAAAAAGAGGCAGCCAAGTCGATAACAGACGATGTACCGGAGCTGTTGGCTAAGGCCCATGCCTGTTTGAGCGCGCTAACCGATTGGAACAACGATGTACTGCCCGCGGCGTTACGAGGCTTAGCAGAGACCGAAGGCATGAAGCTGGGAAAGCTGGCCCAACCCCTGCGCGCCGCCCTGACCGGACGCAACGCATCGCCCGGCATTTTCGAGGTTTTGTATTTTTTGGGGCGCCAGGAGAGCTTGGATCGTATAAGTGACCATATGAAATAACAGACAAATATTCTTCTTTTGTTCTTAATGAAAAATTCGGTTCTACGCTAATTCGTATGGCTCGGTTATAATGGCCTCAACCTGTAATGCAGAAATAAGGACTTGCTACCCCTGAGTACGCCGGGGGAGCCAATTACAAAATACGGGAGCGATCTCATGGCGGAAAAAACCATTTCCCTCAACGGCGCGGAAGGGGGCACTGAGTTCCCAGTTATATCCGGCTCCTTGGGGCCTGATGTCATCGATATACGTAAACTTTACGGCACGACAGACCAGTTTACCTACGACCCAGGCTTCACTTCCACGGCGAGTTGTGAAAGCAAGATCACTTATATTGACGGTGAAAAGGGTATCTTGCTGCATCGCGGCTACCCCATAGATGAACTGGCAGAAAATAGCGATTTTCTCGAAACCTGTTATTTGCTGTTGTACGGCGATTTACCCAACCAGGAACAAAAGCACACATTCGTCCACGACATCACCTATCACTCCATGGTACACGAGCAACTGGCACAATTTTACCGTGGTTTCCGCCGAGACGCTCATCCCATGGCCATCTTAGTGGGAGTGGTCGGCGCCCTGTCGGCATTTTACCATGACAGCACAGACATTGATGATCCCCACCAACGCATGGTAGCCAGCTACCGCCTGATCGCGAAGATGCCCACGATAGCCGCCTGGGCCTATAAGTACTCCATCGGGCAGCCATTCATGTATCCGCGCAATGACCTCACTTACGCTGAAAATTTTCTGCACATGATGTTCGCCGTACCCTGCGAAAATTACGACATCAATCCTGTCGTCTCCAAGGCCATGGACCGCATCTTAATTCTGCACGCGGATCATGAACAAAACGCATCCACATCAACGGTGCGGACGGCAGGATCCTCGGGCGCCAATCCTTTTGCCTGCATTGCGGCTGGGATCGCATCCCTGTGGGGACCAGCGCATGGCGGCGCCAACGAGGCGGTCTTAAACATGCTGTCGGAGATTGGCGAGGTAGAGAACGTCGAAAAAGCACTACAGCGCGCCAAGGATCCAGACGACAATTTCCGCCTAATGGGATTTGGCCACCGTGTGTACAAAAACTACGACCCTCGTGCCAAGGTGATGATGGCCACCTGCCATGAAGTCTTAGACGAACTAGGTGTCAATGATCCCCTATTGGAACTGGCTATGAAGCTGGAAAAAATTGCATTGAGCGACCCTTATTTTGTGGACCGTAAACTTTATCCCAACGTAGATTTTTACTCTGGCATCATTCTTCGTGCTTTAGGTTTCCCTGTTTCCATGTTCACGGTAATTTTTGCCTTGGCCCGCACCGTGGGTTGGGTCGCACAGTGGAACGAGATGATTGAGGATCCAAGCCAGAAGATCACCCGTCCGCGACAACTTTATACCGGACCGACTGAACGAAAATTCTTAGCCCTGAACGAACGATAAGAAAAGAGCCAGAACCTTTAATCCGGAGTGCACTCACGTTTAGGTCTCCCCATCTCATTTTGCTTCGAGAATACGAAGGATTGCCTCGGCCGCGCGACGGCTGGGTGCGACACCACCTCCACCAAGCATCTCCAAGATATTGGAGAACTTCTGCCGCTGCTCGGATCGACGATCCGTGTTGTCTAATAATTCAGAGAGAGCATTGGCAATCCCTTCTGGTCGGCAATTTTCCTGCAGGAATTCTGGCATCACCAATTCACCAGCTAATATGTTAGGCAATGCAACATAGGGCAACAGCAACATACGGCGTACCAAGGCAGCGGTTATCGGATTGGCTCGATAGGCCACGACCGAGGGCACGCCACGAAGAGCAAGTTCCAACGAGACCGTCCCCGACGCGGCCAGAGCGGCATCCGCAGCAGCGAATGCATCGGCCCGTAGTGACGGACCCTGCACCACATGCACCGGCATCGGCCAAGTCTTGACTGCGTCAGTTACGGTCGATACCACCTGCTCTACCGTTGGCATCACCACATGCAATTCAGGTAGCCCCTTGTACAGTTTGGCCACCGCCTGGGCAAAAACGGGCAATAATCTAATCGCTTCTCCAACCCGGCTTCCCGGCAAGAGCGCTAACAATGGCACGCCTGCATTAACGCCATAAACACGTCTGAATTCAGCGCCATTACCTGGTATTTCCTCTAAACCTTCAATTACGGGATGACCCACAAATTCACAATGCAAATCGAATTCACGGAAAAACTCCGGTTCGAACGGCAACAATGCCAAAAGGTGATCGATGCGGGCGGCCCAGTGCCGCGCCCGGTTGGGTCGCCAAGCCCAAACCTGCGGAGCCACATAATGTATCAAGGGTATGCCTTCCCCTGCCAGGCGCTTCGCCAGGCGAAGGGAAAAGCCCGGCGCATCAATGGTTATCAACGCGGCGGGCTGCACTGCCCTAACATGGTCCGACGTTTCCGCCAGGCGTTGCAACAATAGGCGAAGACGCGGTAAAACTTCCGCTAATCCCATGACTGATAAATCAGAAATGGGGTACAGGCTGTCCATACCAGCAGCAGCCATTTGCGAGCCACCGACGCCGCTGAATGCCAGGGGACCAATATTGCATTTTTTCAGTGCAGTGATTAGACGGGCTCCAAGCACATCACCAGAAGCTTCGCCGGCGACCACAACTATATGGCGCGAGGTCTGGTTCAGGATCCCGCCTCCAACCGGTTTTCCGCTTCATCTTCCTCAGGCACGCCACAGACGAAAATGCCCGCAGCATCGGCCGCCGCTGCGACGGCCTCGCGGTCTACAATCAGCGAACCACCGGCCGCTACAGCGATGCCTTTTAATCCAGCATGGCTAGCGCCTTCAACAGTCGCAACGCCTATAGTCGGCAAATCGACCCGCCGTTCCTGCCCCGGTTTCGGCCGCTTAACCAGTACGCCGCCTGGCCTCTCCCCACGAAATTCCCGGCAGCGTCGCAACATGGCGTCCGTACCTTCGGCCGCCTCCACAGCCAACACGTAACCGTCCCGCACAACGGCAGCCTGCCCGATATCCATAATACCCAATTGCGCCAACACATCCATGCCGCGAGTGATATCAGTCCGGTCACTAGAATCGGGTTTATGAACACCAATGACGCCCAACGGTGCGCCGAGATTAGATAGGACATCTTCCGCTCCTAGAATTGTAAACCCTTGCTGTTCCAAATCCTCGACCACTACTTTCATGATGGCATCGTCGCCCTTACGCGCCGCCTTGATTACTCGAGGTAGCAACTTAGCGCCATGCCAATCTGGCTTCAGCTTGCTGAATTCCGGCCGCCCAAGGGGCCCGATCATCACTAGTTCCGCCACGTCGGCCTCTTTCAGCAGTCTTATTGTGCGCCCGACCGTAGGTAGGTCAACCCACTCATGATCAACACCCGCATCGACAGTCGATGGATCAGTCTCGCCATTGAATGCAATTACAAAAATTTCCCGGCCCACCGACTGGCAAGCCCGCACGATTTGACCAGGCAAGGCTCCCCTACCGGCCAGAATGCCGAGCTTAGGCGGCACGGTCCAATTTCGGCTGGCATAAGGCTCGAGATGAATTCGCCCGTATGAACGTCACGATTTCCATCACCTGTTCGTGGTCCGCAAACATGTCGGCTACATCAACCAGCCGCTCTTGCATGGTGCCTTCTTGTGCGAATAAGAGCCGGTAGGCAGCTCGCAGACCGTGAATTTCGTTACGTCCAAATCCCCGGCGCTTCAGGCCGATGATGTTTAGACCGCTCAAATACGCACGATTACCTACGACAGAGCCATATGGAATGACGTCGCTTATCACTGCTGATTTGCCCCCAATCATAGCGTGCCTGCCGACGCGGCAAAATTGATGCACGCCCGACATGGCGCCCAGTATTGCATGATCCTGGACCTCCACATGACCGCCCAGGCCCACATTATTGACAAGAATTACGTGGTCGCCAATCAGACAATCATGCGCCACGTGGACGCCCACCATGAAAAGGCAGTTGTTACCGATCCGCGTGCACATAGAGCCACCCGCTGTACCCGGGTGAATGGTAACATGCTCGCGAACGATATTGTTCGCTCCTAGGATCAATTCCGAAGGTTCTTCTGCATATTTGGTATCCTGTGGAGCCGTCCCAATAGCGGCGAAGGGAAATATTCGGCAGTTAGGCCCAACCGTAGTGCGGCCGTCGATGACCACGTGGCTATTGAGGACAACGCCATCGCCCAAGTTGACGTCGGCCCTGACAATGCAATAAGGACCGATTTTCACGCCATCCCCAAGGGTGGCACCTTCTTCCACGATCGCGGTCTGATGAATGTCTGTCATGACTTTTTCCTATTCGTCGACCAACATGGCCGCAAACCCCGCCTCGCTACACAATTGCCCTTCCGCGTAGACCTTACCTTGGAAACGCCAGACATTACCCCTTGCGTGTTCTTTGCTGACATGAATATGTATGACGTCACCGGGTACTACAGGCCGGCGAAACCGGCATTTGTCGATCGACAAAAAATAGACCATTTTACCTTCGGCCTCATCGCCAAGAGAATGGACAACCAGAATTCCTGCTGTCTGGGCCATCGCTTCGACTATCAGCACACCCGGCATTACGGCCTGCTGCGGAAAGTGGCCCTGGAATTGCGGTTCGTTGATTGAAACATTTTTTATGCCAACAGCGCTCGCACCGGGAACGATGTCCACCACTCGGTCCACCAACAACATGGGATAACGATGAGGGATCATTTCCATAATCCGGCCAATATCTAAGGCATCTGTCTTTGCCGCGTCCACGTCCTCTCGCATCAATTCCTGCCCTCATTTTTGCCACGACTTAGCGATAATTTCCGCAGAGTCGCCACTTGCCGAAAGAATTCCTTAATTGGCACTGCCGGAGTGCCACATAACGTCACGCCCGGTTGGACATCCGTCATTATGCCGCTTTGCGCGGCAATCTGCACACCATCGCCGATATTCAAATGGCCGGCCAGCCCAACTTGACCGCCAATCGCAACGAAATTTCCCACCTTCGTACTGCCCGAAATACCAGTCATGGCGGCAATTATACATCCCCGACCCACTTCCACGTTGTGCCCGATCTGCACCAAATTATCAATCCAGCATCCAGGCCCAATCACGGTATCGCGCATAGAACCGCGGTCAATCGTGGTGTTCGCGCCGATGTCGCAGTCTTCACCTATTAACACGCGCCCTACTTGAGGCACCTTGACATGACCAGCGGCGTCAATGGCGAATCCGAACCCGTCCTGACCGATGCGCACACCGGGATGGAGAGTTACGCGATCTCCAACATGGCAATGCGAAAGGGAAACATTAGCGCCGACAAAACAATCGTCTCCCAAAACGACATTTGACCCAATGGTTGCGTTAGCACCGACAATACAACGAGCTCCCAATTCTGCACCCGAGGCGACAACTGCTCCTGCTTCGATCTGGCAATTGGTTCCAACAACCGCTCCTGCCTCCACAATTGCCGCATCGGACAAGCCAGCGATAGGCCGTGTCCTTGGATAAAATCCTTGGGCAATCAGAGCAAAGGTACGGTATGGCTGTTCGGACAGGATGAGGGCCATGCCCTGCGGTGCCTTGGCAGCGTGCCGCGCCATTACAACCGCCGCGCCGGCCTCGCTAGCAGTGAAGGCATCCAGATAGGCCATATTATCCAGAAAACTAAGATCGTCAGCCTCAGCGCTTTCCAATGTGGCGATATCTTTGATAACAATATCCTCCTGGTCGGGGTCATTAATTTCACCGTCGCTAAGAGCAACCAATTCCCCCAATGAAAATGGCCCAACTCGATTGAAGAATCTTTGGTCAGCCATGCGCCGTCACCAACGTCCCAACTATTGTGGTTTTGGAACCGTAACCGTACGTAGTTTCCGATTAAGATTCAGTAGAACTTTATCAGTAATATCCAGCGCCCGGCTGGCGAAGAGGACCTGGGATTTGTCAACAACAAGCGTGTATCCCTCTGCCTTAGTCATTACCTGCACAATCGGAATGACCGCTCCTTGAATTTGATCCATGGCCTTCTTAAAAGCTCGGTCCAATTGCCGTTTGCTATTCTGCCCACGCTTTTGGGCGGCGAGGACCTCTTCTCTAAATTCTCGCCGGCGTTTCTCAAAATCGTCGGAGCTCAGTGCGCTGCGCGCTCTCTTTAGAGTAGTTTCAGCCGTTCGAAGCCGCAGCTCGTCCGCTCGAATCTCCTCAGCAAATCCGTCCCGGTATTGCCGTATCTGGCGACCGACATCCTTGGCCGCATCTGAAACCTTAAGAATTTTGGCATAGTCAATCACCGCGACTACCGCCTTCGGTAAATCCTGTGCTAAGGGCATGCCCATTAGTCCCAACAAAATGAGCTGTGCCAGTAAAATCCGACTCAAATAACTGCGCATAACCACATATCCGGCGCCGCCTCAGAATCTCGTACCGAAGCTAAACCGGAAAAATTCATCTTTGTCGAAGTCTTCCTTAAGCACAGCCTGGGCCATATCGATACGAATTGGGCCAAAGGGTGAGCGCCACGAAAGTCCAACACCAATGCTTAGCCTCAAGCTTTTGGTATCCTGTAAGTCATTTCCTCTAACATCGGGATCTACAAGAGTCCCCATCTGGGTGAACGCTCGTCCCAGCACGCCAAAATCGTTTGGCAAACCGATGGGAAAGCGCATTTCACCCGTCAAGACTGCGTATGTGTTACCACCAATAGAATCGTTTGAAACAGCGTCTCTCGGTCCTACCCCACCGGATTCGAACCCTCGGAAAGTATCACCGCCGAGAAAAAATCGGTTCAAAACCCGTAC